>JAFVRL010000175.1 GCA_017504325.1 Lentisphaeria bacterium
TATGGTAAGTTTTCCTTTTGTTGCATCCCATGCTATGGGCATACGCTCATCCAGAAAGGCAGTTTTTCCGTCGGCAGGAAGTTCAAAGATCTGCACATTGGGCAGTCCTGCTTTTTCTGCGATCTCTTTGGCACAGAAAGCCGCTTCATGGTAGGCTTTGTAAGTCTGGGGAAACTCTTTTTTCCACAGATTTTCTGTTTCTCTCATCAGAAAATCCGCATCGGTTTTTTTCAGAAAATCTCTGTAAAGATTTATCATTTTTCCGTTCCTTATGTAATTAAAATGGTGTTTTAACAAGAATGCCTGCACCGGTTATATACGGTACAGGCACTTAATTTACAACTTGCAAACAGGTTTTGCAAGTCTTTTTTCTTATTTTCCGCTTGCTGTTATATAGACTTCATCGAAATCCATAAATCCATTGGCATCTTTTGGATAAAGCCATGCGGCAAATTTTGTAAGATCGTACTTGGGAAGCTGTACTTCCACGGCAACATCTTTCCACTCTTTCGTATCAAAATCCTGCTTGTAGATACTGATGCTTTTTCTGTGGATGCGTCTGCCGTTTCTGATGTCATAGCAGTACCAGAAGAAATTTACTTTTCCTGTGCCTCTCACCCGGAAACGGATCTTTACTTTTTCACTTTTTCCAAAATAATCATTGGCAATGATCCCGTTGATCCTCATAAAGTGGGCTTTGGGATCTTCCGGACTTCCTTCCAGACTTGCCGCAACATTTTTGCCGGAAAAATGCCAGAAGGCTGGTTTTTTCCCGTCTTTCACCTGCCATGTGGAGGTGGATTTCTGCTTTTTCTTATCCACCTCATTGAAAGAACCGTTCCGCCATGTTCTGGTATCCAGTTCTTTTCCATGGGCATTCACACTGCGTTCTTTGCAGAAGTTTACAGGCAGGAATACTCCCACATTATGGGGTGTACCGATACTCCATGTGGAGGATTCCACCGGAGTTCCGGATTTCATCACGACTCCATTGATCTTTCTTGCCCGCAGGACATTTACTTTCCATGCCTGTCCGTCAAAACATTTTTCTCCAAGAGGTGCTGTGGGGATCCTTGCTTCAAGGATCCAGCGGTCTTTCAATTTTTTTGTCTTGACTTCAATACCGGAGGTAAAGTTTCTGTCCGGTTTGCTTCCGGGGTTGACATAATGATCAAAAACTTTTCCCGCTGAAGAAACAATGATCTGATAATAGGAATTTCCCAGATCCGGGTGATTGAGGAAAAATTCCACCGTATTATCCTGCCAGACTGCACCATCAAGAGCTTCTCTTGTATCTTCTGTAAGTTTATCCGGGGTGGGTTCCATACATTCCACACCGAAATAGATGTTTTCTTCTTCATGGAATACTCTTACAAAAGTCTGATTTTTGGCAAATCCGGTATTGTTGGTAAGTTTGAAGCCGGAAATGGTATCAGCTTTTTTCCAGTCTTTTTCATCAAGAACACCGTCGATTTTAACAGGGGCACTTTTACGGAAGGAACGGATCTCTCTATGATTGGCAAGATAATCTTTCCGGAATTTTTCCCAGGTCATGGCAAAAATTTTCCGTTCTCTCTGAATGTGCTGCAATGAGCGTTTATCCGGATCTTTTGCAGCGGCTTTTTCGGCAGCGTCAAGATAGGCAAGGAGCTGTTTGTGGACACCGGGGCGGTCAAGGCATCTGCCAAGAGGAGAACTGTGACCGTGACCGTAGCAGCCGGGAGTTTCCAGAAATGCCTTGCTCAAAAGTTTGCGGAAGTCCCGCATACCGGCTTCCCAGGCAAGTTTTCCGTAGTAAAGTGTATTGATTTCTTCCGTAAGTTTCTCTGTATCGGTTTTGATGTTCCAGGACTGTTCTGCAAAGGTGTACATGGTCTGCCACATACCGTACCAGCAGAGTTTTGCCATGGGGAATTTATCATATCTCTTTGAGTATTTTCCATCAACAGGGGGCATCTGGGGACGGATGCCGCGGACACCAAGTTTATAATAAAGACGCATGAAATCAGGATAGATATATTCAATAGGCATAAAGGCATATCCGAATGTATCAATCTGACCGTATGTTACCAGAGGTATCCCCAGTTTTTGAGAGAGTTTCTGCCAGTCTTTGTGCTTTCTGTAATAATCTCTGTTGGTGAGACAGTTGGGGTCATCCAGTTTATGCCGGTAGCAGATACGGTTGAAGGAGAGTTCCATTGTGGCAAAGCGTTTATCCGGCAGAATCTGCGTGGGGGCTTCCTGGAAGTTCTGGTAGGCAATGGTATTGAGTTTTGCGGAAGGTTCCCGTTTCTTTACATAATCAATAAGCTGATTCATAAATGTCCAGTAACGGTTGGTCATCATACTGGAGCCGAGATCCAGTTTTTTGCAGTTTTCACACTGACACCAGCCGGTACCGTCGTTGTTTACAAGGCGGTAACAGCCGCCGGGGGTCTGCTTGCAGGTCTGCTGAATATTTTTCAGCAAGTTTTCCGCCATGATGCGGATGACATCAGGATGACTGGTGCAGGGCTGATATTTCTGTCCTTCAAGGAAGGTGCGTTTGCCGTTGATGAGAGGGAAATATTCCGGATGTTCTTTAAACATCTTATGAAAATCTCTTGTTACATCTTTATGTTTTTTCCCATCAACATAATATCCGGCAAGAAGAAGTGTGAAACAGTGGCCGCCATCCTGAATGACTGCTGCACGCTTTTTCAATTCAGCTTTCAATTCCTTCCGCAGAACAGTCTGGGGAATATCAAAGATCCGCAGTCTGTTCCGCAGCATCCAGTCGAAAGAGTCCCATTTGGGGCTTGCCACGCTGGCACTTCCCCAGTTGATATTACGGAAGAAAAAGTCGGGATTGCTGATCCATTCGCCTTCGGGTACAGCAATATTTTTCTGTACGGTAAAATATTCCCCATCTTCACCGGGGACAAGCCAGCGGATCCCGGTATATTTTTTCAATAATTCATATACCCCGTAAAGAAAGCCCACCTCCTGTTTTCCATAAAAGGTAAGATCTTTTTCTGTGGTCTTTACCATGAAGCCTTCATCTTTGAGCCTCTTGTCATCGGTCAGGGCAAAACGGATGCTTTTTGTGCCTTTGACGGCTTTTTCCGCAATGACAGGCTTTTCCCCCTGCGAGATCTTTGCAAGAAATTTTGCCAATTCTTCCGCCGCATGTTTTTCCACAGCGGAGGCATCCTTTTTAACAACGATGGTACAAAGGCTTTTCCCGTTCTTCACCATCTGGAAGTCCGCAAAAAGTGTACCTGAAAGCATAGTGGCAGCGATCAAGGATGCCAAACACTTTCCGTAAAAACTTGTTTTCATTTTTTACTCCTTTTTTTTGAGTTGGTTACAGCTGCATTTTACATTCTTCTGCTGATAGTATAGTGTAAAAAAAGAAAAAATGCAAATAAAATTATCTGTAAAAAATGTAAGAAATATTGTAAAATATGTAAGGAGGATACCTGTGGTCTCCATTTAATATTTAATACAGTCAGAATATACATTTTACAAGTCAGATTATACATGAAAAAAGTCCGGTTTTCTTCTTGAAAATTCTGCGATTTGTTATATTGTAATACCTGAAAAATAAAAATACATAACCAATATATCAAAGGAGTACAGTATGGAAAAAACTCAATTTGCTTTCCGGGCGATCCAGATGGATCTTGCCCGTCAGCCGGAAACCGTTGAATTCATCAAAAAAGAGATCGATTTTTACAAAGATTGCGGATACAATTTTCTTGTATTGTATCTGGAAGGCAGGATCAGAACCGAATATTTCCATCCTTTCCCCGATCATCTTTCCTACACAAAGGAAGAGATGGCTGAAGTCGTTGCCTACGCCGCAAAGCAGGGCTTGGAGACCATTCCTGTAGTCTCTCTTCTCGGTCATGCCGAACACTTCCTTATGGGAGAAGATGAGACCATCAGCGAACTGAAAAATGGTGCCTGCGGCAGATTCAATCCCCGTAAACACGTTTTCTGTCCCTCTGCAAAAGAAACACATGATTTTATTGAAAGATATGTTACCGATATTGCTGAAATTTTCCCCTCCAGATATTTCCATGCCGGATTCGATGAAGCATGGGATATCGGATATTGTGATGTCTGTAAAAAACGCCTGGAAAAAGAAGGACAGAGTGGTATCTTCTCCAAACATGTGAACGATATGCATGCCCTCCTTACCGGAAAACTGGGCAAAAAGATGATGATGTGGGATGACCTTTTTGATATTTATCCCGCCGCTCTCAAAGAAACCCCCAGAGATGTGATCCTCTGTGCATGGCATTATACCGATTTGGAACAGCTCCCCTACGGTCATGCAGGCGGGCCCAGAAGAGATCAGTTCAAACTCTATGAGGAAATGGGCTTTAAATACATATTTGCCCCCGCTTCTTTCAGTATGCGCAACATCCGTACCCTTACCGACTATGCCGCAAAAGGCAATGCCATGGGCGGACTTCTTACTGTATGGGAATGTCCCTGTGCATTGGATCTGCCCTCCATCCTGTATGCCGGAAGACTGTGGAGTCCGGATCATAAGGATTTGAGCAAAAAAGAAGCAATTTCCGCTCTTACTCCTTTGAAAAGTGAAGAGGAACTGGATCTGGCAGTATATTACTTGCGTAAACGCCTCCCCATGCTGCCTGCAAGTATGAGCGGCTATCTGGGAAGTGAACTTAATGACGTGGAATATTCCCGCCGCCTTGTCTGTGAAGCAGCTTTTGCCATGTTCAGCAAGTATAAAGACTGCGGAAATGATACTATGGAAGAATTGTTTATTTCCGTTGCCGCAGAAAAGATCTTCTTTGATCTGCGTAGTATTCTTCCCCGTCTTTGCGATATCCATACTCCGCAGGATATTTCGGACGATCTGGCAAAAGTCAAAGCTCTTGCCGCCGAAATCAATGCAAGACGCAAAGCTATCGAATTGAAAGACCGTCCCGACCGTCCCAGCAATAAAAATGACCGTGTCTTTGATTATATTGAGGAAATGCTTGCCGCAATTCCTGAAAAAGGACCTCTGGGCAATGCCGTTTTGCGGGTGCGTTATCCCTTCGGCGGCAGCGGACTTCATTTCTATGTGCAGTATGAAGGGGAGGATTTCTGGCAGTGGCATGAGATCAAAAATGTTTCCAGTATGGGATGTAATTTCAATCAGGATGAAAACCTTATGCTTACGCCTTTCCATGCGGAAAAAAATCCTGTGGCAATGCGTATCGAATTGAAGAATTACTATGTGGGCTGTCCCATTATGTATGCCGAGATCGAAACTGCCGCCGGAAGATTCGTTCCCGCCGGTATCACCAATATCGAGGGCCGTATCGAACAGCCGGAAGCATTGCTCAATGACGGCAGAAATGCCGCCTTCTTCGGTGACGGGGAAGTTCAGGCATTCCGCAAGTTCAATGACACCAATGCCTGCAAAATGGTCTCCTGCATGGATCTTATGTTGAAAAAAGCATAAAATGGTGAATATATGACAACTTTGAAGATCATGAGTTACAATATCCATTCCGGTATCGGACTGGATGATATTGTGGATTACACCCGCATGGCGGAATGTATCAATAAATACGCTCCGGATGTTGTGGGTTTTCAGGAAGTAGCCCAGGATCATCCCCGTGCCAGAGGTATTTTTCCCATGGAATTCATGGGGAAAATACTGGGGATGAAAGGGGAATTCGGCAAGACGATCCATGTATCAAGACCCGGTATGGATTATGATTACGGGATCGGTTTCCTTTCCCGGTTCGATTATGAATATATCACAAAACTGCCTTTGCCCAATATTGAGAAACTTGAACCCAGAGTTGCCCAGTTTGCAAAGATCAAAGCTCCGGTGGAATTTATTTTCGTCAATACCCATTTCGGTATCAAAAGTGAATACAATGATCCCGGAGAGGTACACCGGATGCGCTTTGATCAGCTTGCGGCGATCAATGCGGAACTGGATAAAATCCTTGCGGGGAAAGATATTCCCTGTGTGATCACCGGGGACTTTAATGCCAGACCCGGTTCGGAATGTATCGATCTTCTGGAAAAAACATGGAATGTTACAGATCTGAAACTCTTTACCTTCCCTGCCGATAAGCCGGACAGAAAGATCGACTATATCGCAACAAGGGGAAATATCCGCTTGCGTTCCTATGCTGTACTGGATGAAAAAGTAGTTTCCGATCACGCTCCCATTATTGCTGAACTGGATTTTGAATAAGGAAGAAGAAAATGGAAAAAGCCTTTTTTCTTGACCGTGACGGAGTTATCATCGAAGATGCCAATTATCTTTCCAAACCGGAACAACTGCGCCTTATCCCCGGAGCCGCGGAGGGGATCACCCTCATCCGGGAACATGGGTATAAAGTGATCGTGGTTTCCAATCAGTCCGGCATTGCCCGTGGGTATTTTACATTTGATGATCTTGCAAAAGTGGAAAAAGCCCTTATTGCCATGCTGGAGGAAAAAGGGGCAAAAGTGGATGCCTGGTATTATTGTCCCCACCATGAAAAAGGTTGTATTGCGGAATATGCTGTCAAATGCACCTGCCGCAAACCTCTGCCGGGACTCGTTCTGCAAGGGATGCAGGAGCATCATATTGATCCGGAAAGATCGGCAATGATCGGAGACAAACTTTCCGATGTGCAATGTGCGGTAAATGCCGGAATAAAACATTATGCGAAAGTTTCCACCGGTCACGGTTCGGAGGAGCTGGAAAAAGGTGCTGTTCCCGGTATGATCGAAGAAACAAGTATTCTTCCTGCCATCAAAAAACTTTTAACGGAGATGCAGTAATATGGATCGTTTGAAAAAGATCGGGAAAGTAAAAACATTTTCTTCAAAGGAAATCCGTTCTTCCCGTATCGGTATCGGTTTTGAAAAACTTGACCGGGATGCTTTTGAACCGGAAAAAGCCTATGATAAAGTAGCGGCAACTGGCGCAAAGTTTGTGCGTATCCAGTCCGGCTGGGCTAAAACGGAAAAGGAAAAAGGTGTTTACGATTTTGTCTGGCTGGATTCCATTGTGGATAATCTTGTCCGGCGGGGAATGATCCCCTGGATGTGTCTCTGTTACGGTAACGGTGTATATGATGAATATGCCCGGGGTTTTTTCGGTGCGGTGGGATGCGATCCCCGTACGGAAGAAGCTAAAGAAGGCTGGGTAAATTATGTGAAAGCAACCGTTTCCCGCTACAAAGGAAAAGTAAATTCCTATGAAGTCTGGAACGAGCCTGACGGCGTCTGGTGCTGGAAACACGGGGTAAGCGGTAAAGAATACGGGGATTTTGTGATCCTTACCGCCAAAGCCGTCAGAGAAGCCGATCCGGAAGCAAAAGTCATTTTCGGCAGTCAGTGTATGTTTTCCCTGGAATGGCTTGCCGGGGTACTTTCCACCGGAGCGGCAGATTACTGCGACGCCTATACCTATCACAACTATTTCCCGGATGAAGTCAAACTGCCTCCTTCCGTACAGGCGGCAAAAGCTCTGATCCATGAATATAATCCAGCCATAAAGATCATTCAGGGGGAAACCGGCTGTCCTTCCAGAAGTGACGGATCCGGGGCAATGTACTGCGGCGCATGGACTGAAGCAAGGCAGGCTAAATTCATGGCAAGACATACGGTGACAGATTTTATCAGCGATGTGGAGTTCTGTTCCTATTTCTCCTGTATGGATATGATCGAAGCACTCAACGGCAGAACGGATGATGCCGCTTCCTATAAAGATTTCGGTTATTTCGGGATCCTTTCCGCAACATTTGATAAAAATGGTAAAGCAACAGGAGTTTATACTCCCAAGCCTTCTTATTATACATTCCAGACTCTTGCATCTGTATTCAAAGAAGAGTTTACCGTAACGGAAGTACCGGTAATGATCTCTGCTTTTTCCCGTCCTTCCCCCAGACTTCTCAGCCGCAGGGAGATGGAAGCAGGCAGTTTTATGCGTGCTGGCTTTTCCCGTCCCAACGGTTCAAAAGCCTTCGCCTACTGGTATCCAACAGATCTTCTGACAACATCTTTTGAATCCACCATCACCATTGAGAGTGCAGTAAAAGGCACTCCCCGCCTGATCGACCTTCTGGATGGAAGTGTGTATTAGATCCCTGAAAAAATGATGGAAAAAAGTTCCCCGACAAAGGCGGTGGACATCAACGGAAAAACAAGTGATGTCCCGGCGGAAAAGACATATAATGAAAAGACATCATTTTGCAGGTTTGTGAATTTCCCTGTAAGAGATTATCCGCTTCTTCTTACATTCGGCGATTTTGCGGAAATCGAAGAATGTTGATTCAGTCTGCCGGATACTGAAAAACTTTCCGTACTTTTCCGTCTTCCCCGGCAATGATCCAGAATGCCTTTTGATCTCCCCGTTTCTTCAGATATTTTCTGATGGCGGGGAGATCCATTTTATCCCACGGAGTATAAAGAAAAAGCTCCAATCCTTTTCTTACACTTCTTCTGTCCTCTGAACTGGGGATGGGATTGGTGATACAAGGTTTCCACAAAAGGAACGGGAGCCAGTGGGTTTGGTTGATCCGGGAAGGATCAACGATCACATAGGCATTTTCCGGCAGTTTTTCTGCAACAGACTTTGCAAGAATCTGTACCGGCATGGAGGAATATACCAATGTACTGCGTGTATAAAAATTCATACATCCGTAACAAACGGCAAGCAGGGTGAATATGATTGCCGGATATTTTATCTTACGGATGGATTTATGCCGGAATATCCTGTAAAGCAGAAAACCTGTCAGGATGGAAAAGGGCAGCATTGCCATGGTAAAAACTCTTGACGGAACAAAAAGCGAAAAACTTTTTCCATAAAAGGGGAGGGCAATACAGTAACGGAACACAACATCCAGAAAAAGAAATCCTCCGAATGATGCCAATGCCCATACAAGAAGAAACTGTTTTTCCGCTTTGAAAGAGATTTTTTTGCGGAAAAGGAAGATCAAAAGAAGCGTGAAAATTCCGGCAGCGAGGGGAATACTGCCGTTTTCCAGTATTTTCAGAAAAGTAAAGGGCGGTTCATCATCAAAACGGAATACTTCCGAGTGTTGCGTGCTTCCTGCTGACCTGATCTGGAAAATGATTCCCGGAAGATAAAGAATACAGGCAGGGAATCCGGGCAGGACAAGAGTTTTCCATATCCGCCATAAATCATCTTTCCGGGCGAATATACAGAGAAGAGTATATATAAAGAGTATAAAGGCAACAATAACAACACTCATGTGGTGACACAATCCGAAGGAACCCCACAGAACTGCACAGTAAAAATAATCTTTCTTTTCCATATTTTGACAGGATAAGGCAAAATAAGCAAGAGCGGAAAAGAAGAAAAAGCCCACCGCAGTGGGATAACCACCCCAGCTCCAGAAACTGGAATATGTCCCCAGATTGCCGAGAAAAATATAGGTGAGAAAGGCAAAAAATCCGGCGGAAATACTGTTGAACACCTTTTGCGATATTCCCCAGATCAGTAAAGCCGACGGCAGAACAAGGGCGAACATCAATAATTTCTGTGCTTGAGGTATGGCAGAAAGTCCCTCCGGCAGAAATTTACACAATGAACCATATTTTGCAGTAAGGGCAATAAGAACATGGGAGCCTTGAGGATAGTTCATGGAAATATTTTCAAAGGGCAGCCATGAAGAACTTAAAACTCCTTCTTTCAATATTTTTCCGGCAAGTAGTGCATGGAAGGCGGGATCCCAGCCGCAGGGAAGTTCTTTTTCACAGGCAAGAAACCATAAAAAAAGAAATGCGGCAGCAAGGATAAGAAAATATATCGTACTGTCCGGCAAATCAAGTTTATTGTTCCGGGCGGCAGTTTCAATGGCGTTTTTCCATCCTTCTGCCTTCTTTTGCCAGAATGTTTTTCTCCCCCATACATGAATAACGGCAAAAACAAGGAGGACGACCGGCAGAAAAACTGTCAGGTTCCACAAATGGAACAACGCAAGGAAATATCCTCCGCCGAGAAGAAAGGCTAAAGAAAAAGCCATGCCGAACCCCAGTTCCCCGGGAAGATTTCTGCCGCCTCTTCTGATGAATGGTACAGCTCCAATAAGCATGAGGATCGTTAAAAGCATAAGTTCTCCTTAAAAATAAACAATGGGACATTTGGGGAGGGAATTGAGAAACAGCCTCCCGTAATATTTTGTAACGATACGGGGGTCAAGAACCACAATGATCCCGGTGTCGCTTTTACTGCGGATCAATCTTCCCGCCCCCTGCCGGAACATGAGAACTGCGTTGGGGATGGAATAATCTTCAAAGGGGCGTCCCCCCTGTTTCTGGATGAGTTCGCACCTTGCTTCCGTAAGGGGATGGGAGGGAACGGCAAAGGGGAGTTTGGTAATAATGACATTGCTCAATGCTTCCCCCGGCACATCCACTCCCGTCCAGAAACTTGACGCCCCGAAAATAACGCCGTTACCGCATTTTTTAAATTCCTCGATCATGCCCGTTCTGCCCAGTGAATCCCCATGCCGGAAAAACTTCCACGGGGAATGACGGAAATATTCCTCCAGAATTTCTGCACATTTCCGCAGCATGGAGTAATTGGTAAAAAGAACAAACGCTCTGCCTGCCGTAAAGTTGATAAAATCTTTGATGGCGGATGAGGCAGACTCATTGTATTGGGGATCGGAAGGCTGGGGCATACTTTTGCCCAGATAGAGTTTTACCTGTTTTTCATAATCGAAAGGAGAATCCAGAAGAAGAGTATCCCCGTTGGCAAAGCCTGTTCTTTTGCAGAAATAGTCCAGTGATCCATTGACAGCAAGAGTGGCACTGGTCACGACAGTGGGAATGGGACGGGAGAAAAGCAGTTTATGCAAAAGCTCGGCTACTTGCAGCGGAGCAGAATATAATTCAATAACGATATTGCCGGAAAAGGGACTCTTTTTCTCTTCGATCCAATAGACGGTATCCGATTGTCCCATGGCAATGAAATCCCGGATGCTTTCCCGGAATGTCATGGACCGTTCGATCTGCGCCAGGATCTCGCCTGCAAAATCCTTCTGTCCTTCCTCCTCCTGATCTTCCGCATAGTCTTTTAGTCTGCGTTCCAGATCCTCAAGAGCTTCGGAAAGATGATCTTCAAATCTGCCCGGATGTCTGATCCGCAGACATTTGTCCGGGATATTTTCAAGAAGGACGGCAAACTGGTCAAAAAATACCGTGGAAAGATCGTGGAGACGGTCAACCGTCGTCCGCAGAACGAGGGAATTTTCCCCGGGCCGCACAAGCAGACCTCTGCCGTTTTTCGGATTGTATAATCTGTTGAGAAAACCTTTGATCTGATTGGAGGCAACATACATTCCAAGATGCTTTGCAGCATTATCCTCCAGAGATTGTCCTTCATCAAAAACAATGGCGGAGTGATTGGGAAGCGGGGTGTTTTCCAGTTCTTCAACGGCACGGATCTTGAGATCTACGAAGAATAGGGCATGATTGGTTACCAGAACATCAGCCTTGTCCCATTCCTTCCTTGCATTCCAGTAAAAACAGGAACGGAAAAAACGGCAGGCAGGTCCGTTGCAGGAGGCTCCTTCACTGCATACGAAATTCCATACATTGCGTTCCACGGAAAAAGGGAGGTCTCCGTAAAAACCGCTGGATGTGGAGTCCGACCACATGACAAGTTTATCAATATCCTCTTCAAACATTGCAGTGGGGAGAAATTCGTCTTTTCTGTCACCGGATGCAAGGGAAAGCCGTTTGCGGCACAGATAGTTGCCTCTGCCCACAGCAATGGCATAAGTAAAATTCAACCCGGTAAGTTCTTTAAGAAGCGGCAGATCCTTGCGGATCAGCTGTTCCTGCAAAGTGATGGTTTCTGTCGTGACGATCACAGGACGATGTACTGCCATAGCATGATAAATGGCAGGGACGAGATAGGCAAAACTTTTTCCGACTCCGGTAGGAGCTTCCACACAAAGATTCTTTCCGTCTTCAAAACTTGCCGCCACTGCCAGAGCCATGTCCACCTGCTGTTTGCGGTATTCGTAGGGGCGTCCGCCGTGTTCGGCAGCTTTTTTCAGCGGGGAATCATGGGAGAAAAATTCCACTGTGGCAGAAAGAGCATTGGAAGAAGCTGCTGTATAGTTTACTTCCAAGTCTTCCATCTTCTGTAATTTTTCCCATGCCGCATCTGCGGGATGGATCGTCTCTGTATTGAATGGATCTGTTATTTCGATCATTGTGTGTCCTGCTGTTCGTTTACCTGTATATAATATAGTTGCACTGCGGATGTCTTTCAAGGGGTGGGGGCTTTTTTCAGGAAAGAACGGTTGAAAGACACAGATATCCCATATTTTTCATATATGTTTTGTAAAACGATCAGGAAACTCTGCTTGAAACCGGAAAAAAAGTATATGATAAGTCCCATCGGGACGGTAGAACCCAGCCCGGGGTTTCAACCCCGGGACACAAGTCTCCCCTATGAATGGAGTCCCGCAAGGGACGCAGGAAAATACCTGTAGAAATTGGGGAGAGTATATGTGAA
>JAFVRL010000176.1 GCA_017504325.1 Lentisphaeria bacterium
CTTTGTCGTTTTTTGACACTGTAAGAACTCTTGCAAGTTTGTGGGTAAGGCGGTATATTGCTTTATCAGAGAGGTTGTAGAGGTCAAAAATATAAAAAAAAAGGAGGAAAAATGAATACGAGAAAAAGTTTTACACTTATTGAGCTGCTTGTCGTTATTGCCATTATCGCCATTCTTGCAGGGATGCTTCTTCCCACACTGGGCAAGGCCCGTAATACAGCAAGGGGGATCCAGTGCAAAAATCAGCAGAAACAGCTGTACCTTGCCGCCATGCTCTATGCCGCAGACTATAAAGACTGGTTTCCCGGTATCTATAAAAAATATGTGCGTGTGGATGAGCCTGGCTTGTCTTCCGCTCCATACAGATACTATCTGAATGCATCCCAGAAAAAAGTCTGGAGTATGTTTTCCTGTCCTGCTGCAAAATTTGTTTTGACAACGACCCAGTCATGGCAGCATATCAAATATTCCGGCTTTGTAGGCGGGGCAAACAATTTCACGCCCCTGAATCTCAAACATTTCGGGCGTAAAAGTGGTACAAAGACAATCCCCACACCAAGTAAAGTTCTTGCCTTTGCCGACGGTGCGGAAAGTCATCCTTCCGGATGCGGATGTGCCGCTTACGGATTTTTCCGGGGAACGACTTGTTTGACAACTCCCAAAGCGGATGATCCCAGCGGTAAAAAAGGGGAAACAGCTTTCCGTCACAATGGAAATATGAATTATATCACACTTGGCGGGAATACCAATCAGATAAAAGCACATGATGGAATAGGGTCGGTGGATTTCTATAACCGTTTGCAAATGCCTGATCCCGGCACCTGGGCACTGTATAAACCGGGCGGCAGACCTACCGACTCCACCGGTTACAGCGATATTTAAGAATAAAATCATATAAAATAATATAAACTCAAGGAGAAAAAATGAGTACAAAAAGTAGTAAAGGGGTAATGCGGAAAGTTCTGCTTGCCCTGTGTATGTGTGTATGTTCTTCTGTTCTTTTTGCAGCGGAAGAAGTATTGCCTAAAATCAAACTTACAGAAAAAAATCCCTTCAACAAAAGGGGGTGGATCGAAAACAAACTGTGGGATAAAGCAGATGTTTTAGGCAGATTCAGTATTCCCGGAAAAGCAGTGGTCGCCATCAATCAGACAGATGTAAGACTTTTGTATGACAAAAATAATCTTTATATGACCATTCGCGGAAAAAGACAGCCGGAATGGGACAGAAGCAAAGAGATCCCCAATCCCGGACTTTGGAAAGGCAATAACTACGAAATCTTTTTCAAAGAAGCAAACTCTTCCGCCGGTCGCATCCATATTGCCATTGCCCGGAAAGAAACTCCCTATTTGATGATAGGCGGCATTCTGGATAAAGTAAATGCAAAGAAGATCAAAGCAGTCTGGCAGGATCAGAGTAAATATACTTTCCTTGCCAATGTGACCATCCCCCTTTCCGTTCTGGGACTTGAGGGTAAAGCTCTTGCCGGTAAAAAAATGCTTTTCAACGTAGCACGTCAGGATGCGGATACTCCGGAAAAGAAGATCGTTCACAGTTCCTACGCTGCTTTAGGTATTCTTAATTATCATCAGGAAGATAACTGGGCGAAAGTGGAATTTACCGGAAAAGATGATACCAAAGGAAAATTCTGCTGGCATGATAACAAGGCTTTCCGTATCAATCTTCTCCCCAACAGCGACTTTTCCGCCGCCGTCAACGATCGTGCCGTACTGTGGAATTACGGAAAAGATACCCAGCGGCAGGAAACCATGCTTTATGCAGGTACTTACATGCTTTCCGCCACAAACAAAGCCTATATTGCCTTTACCGGCGGCTGGGACGCAGCAAAATGGACCATTCCCGGCAAAGAATATACTTTCCGTATCCGTATGCGCCGTCAGGGAAATGATGGTTCCTTCGGACTTATCCAGCTTGCAAAACGGCCTGACGGGAAAGTCCGGGGCAAGACTTATGTAGCATGGGGTACTCCCGTTTCCAATGAGTGGCACGACTATTATTTCACTACAAAAATAGATGAAAACCTTGTGCAGTTTGCCTTCTACCGCAGAGCGAAAGACAAAGACAGCAAAATGGAGTTTGCTTTTGTGGGACTTTATGAAGGGAAAGTAGGCTCCTTTGAAGTGCGTAAGGCTACTGCTGACAGCGGCAAGATCCCGGTGGGGGATCCTATTGCTACACCCGTAAATATTTACGGCAAAAGTCCTGAAAAACTCAAAGTCCTGTATATCGGAAACTACACCAGCGGCATTGCCCATTGTGCAAGAGAATTTGCCGAGATCGTCAACGGTTTGAACGTGGAATCCGATACACTCAACGCTTCTGCAAAGGATGCGGATATCTATTACACCGTTTCCGAGCCGGCAAAGGTCATCAACAGTATTGAGAAAAATGAATATGATCTTTATGTGATCGGTAATACTCCTTTCAGCGGTATCTCCTATGAAAGGATCGGTAAGGAACTTTCCGGAAAGATCATTGCCAATGTGGAAAAAGGGGCATCCATTGTGATGCTTCAGCATAAAAAATATAATCATTTTACCTCTTTTCTGAAAAAATATCCCCCGAAAAAGGTAAAAGAAGACCATTTCCTGAAACAATCCCTTCCTTCTGAAATGTTTACTCTTATGAAGGAAAATGACAAACCTCTTGCCGATATCCGTGAAAGTAAGGCAGGCAAAGGGAAAATCGTTCTTCTGAAAACCGCCGCCCCCCGTATGGCTCTGCAGCTTCTCAACAGCGATGATGAAGCTCTTTATACAGTATTTCCTTATGAAAATTATACCAATGGCTGGTACGCAAGAGTATTTCACTATGCCGCCGCCAAAAAGCCTGTGCCTCTTGCAAAGATCACAAAAACAGAAAAAGGAATTGCTGTAAGTTACACAAATGCTCCTGCAATGGGCAATATCTTCTGGAAGATCACCAATAAGGACGGCAGTACCGCGGCTTCCGGAAAGGCTGCCCTCGTCAACGGGAAAGCTGCGATCGCTTTTGATTCCTCCAATATCCTTTCCGGCAAATATATGGCGGAACTTCATTTGAAAGATGGTGCAAATAAAGTTCTTGCCTATGATAATGAGGTCTTTGAGAAGAATGGTCCTGCCATTGCAAGTCTTAAAAAAGAAAATGATATGCTTTCCAGAAAAGGAAAAGCAAATATTGCTTTGCAGGTAAAAAATGCTGCTCCCGGTATGAAGATCGACTGGGCATGGGAGGACTTTTCCGGAAGAATTCTGGAAAAAGGTTCTGTAAATGCTTCTGCAAATGTAAAATTTACAGTTCCTTTGCAGCAGGCTTTCACCACATTGACCAAACTGGATGTGCGTCTTACAAAAAATGGAAAAACTTTTGACCGGGAAAGAATGGCTCTCATCATTCCTGATTGCGACCGGGAAAGACTGTATAAAGACTTCCATTTGCAGGTATGGGGATTCGGGGCTCATGAACCCACCTCCCGCTTTACTGCCGCCGAACTGGAAAAAACAGTCGGAAAAAATCGGGGTCCTTGCCTACAATCAAGGGGATACTTTTGCTGCCCTTCTTGCCGGAAAAAATGTGGCTCTTCTGGGATTGGGAGGTTCCGCTTTCCGGGATAGTCGTGTGATGATCCAGAACTACCGTCATTATCCCATCAACACCGCTGCTGCAAGAAAATCGATTGTGGACCATACCACGAAAAGGGCTCAGTTTATGAAAAAATACGGTGTTTTCTGTGGCGGACAGGTGGATGAAGCGGAATATGCTTCCCCCCTCGCTCTTCAGGAACCGGATATCACAGAAGAAAATGTGGTGGAATACCGCAAACGCATGAAAGCTCTTTTCAAAGGGGATATTGCCCTTTTCAACAAACGGGCAGGAAGCAGTTATACCTCCTTTGATGAATTGAAGCCCTGCTTTGTGGAAGAAGTGCGTAAAAAAGGCAATTTCGGGGAATATGTATTGTGGCGTGAATTCAATGTCGACCGCTGGATCGAAGCACACAGATTAAGTCACGATACATTGAAAAAAGTGGATCCCACCGCCCATTACCAGTTGCAGAATACTTACGGTCAGGGGGTTGCCGGGGGAAATGACTACTGGAAGATCCATAACCGTATGGGGTATAATGTAAGTACCGATTACGGTATTTACAACTCTTCCGGAAGAACCGGAGCCCAGCGTCACACCGACGAATTTTTACGCAGTTTCAATCCGGATATGATCCACCGTCCCTATGGCGGATTCAGTCAGGATGTGAAGTATGCCCATTACAAACCCTGGCGGGCAGCCCTTCACCGTTTTGCCGGTTATACCCACTTCAGCTTCCTCCGCAGTACCTGGCGTCTTGTGCATCACTCCCCCTTCTATAATCTTACCAGATATTCACAGGAAGTAAGCAATGTCCTGAAAGATTCCACCCTTTATGACGGTCTGGGAAAACTTTTCCTCACCTATAAGTGGGCGAAAAGAGATATTGCGGTATATTACCACCACAAGAGTATGTATGCCGCCTTCCTGCTGGGGAAGGAAAGACGCACTCTCAATCATTTTTCAGGTTCTCCCCTGAATAAATATTACACAGGAAGACAGAATCTCATCTATCTTCTGGAAAGATTGCAGTATCAGTATGATTTTGTAGCCTCCCAACAGGTGGAAAAGGGTATTCTGGATAACTATAAAGTCCTCTTTATGCCTTCCTGTATCGCTCTTTCCGATAAGGAAGCGGAAGTTATTACTTCTTTCATCAGAAAAGGCGGTATCGTCATTGCCGATTTGCCCCCCAACAGTTACGATGAACTTGCCATGAAACGCGCCAAAGGCGGCGTGGAAGGCGTAAAAGTTCTGGGCAAAATGTTTGATGACAAAGATGCAGGAATGAGAAAAACGATCAATGATATTCTTGTAAAAGGGAAAGTTGCCCCCATCGTTCAGGCAAAAGAAAAGATCGCCGGATGCGAAGCTATGCACTTTGTTGACGGTAATATGCACCTTTTCGGATTCCTCCATGATCCTTTTGAAGCAGTGAAAATTACTCCCTTTACAGCAAAACTTCCGGTAAAAGGTCATATTTACGATCTGCGTAATGGGAAATATCTGGGCAATGCCGATATGGTTGATTGCATTATTCCCTATGCGGAAGGAATCGTTTTCGGCGTCTATCCCTATAAGGTGAATGCTCTGGAAGTAAAAATGCCCCAAAGCGTCAAAGCCGGAAGCGATCTTACAGCAGATGTGGCTTTGAAACTTTCCAACGGGAAAGCAGGAAAACATATCTTCCACTTTGAGGTCATTCCGCCCTCCGGAGAGGCAAGATTCTTTATGAAACGCAATGTGGAAGTGAAAGATGGAAAATATACTTTCACATTCCGCATTGCCCATAACGATGAAGTCGGCACATGGAAACTTCTGGTAAAGGATGTACTTACCGGAATGAAACAAATAAAAGAGTTCAAAGTAGTAAAATAAGAAACTCTGAAAGGAAAAAAAGATGAAAATACCTGAAATCGTTTCCCGAATCCCCAAAGGAGCTGTTCTTGTGATGCACGCTTCTTTCAAAGCGTGTAAAAATGAGGGGATCAGCCCGGAAGAGATGCTGAAAATGCTTATGGCTCAACTGGGGGAGGAAGGCACTCTCATGCTGCCCACCTTTACCTACAATTATGCGGACATCTGGGCACCGGTTGCCTACGATCCGGAAAATACCGTTGGCATTGAAAACGGGATATTGTCTGAAACATTCCGCCAGATGCCCGGTGTTTTGAGAAGCGGAAACCCCACCTACTCTGTTGCCGCATGGGGAAAATATGCGGAACTTCTTACAAAAGGTTCTGACGATAACGCGGGTCTGGGTCATAAGTCCTCCTATGAAAATGCCAATAAACTTGGTGCAAAGATCCTGCTTTTCCATGTGGGGAACAACCGCAACAGTATGCTGCATTATGCGGAAGTTGCCTCAAATATCCCTTATAACGATATTCCCTTCCGGGAATGCTGGGGAAGAGAAGCTCTTACGATTCACGGCAGAATGAAACTCAACGGGGAATTTCCTGCATGCAGTGAGGAATTTTCCAAGTTTGATGATATTTTTGTAAAGGAAGGCTTTGCGGAAAAACTGGGCAATTCCGGTTTCCTCATTGATTCGCCTTCCATGGTCAACTATATCTGCAAAGAAATAGAAAAGACTCCGGATGTCATGCTTTGCCGGGAATTTACCTGTGAACC
>JAFVRL010000177.1 GCA_017504325.1 Lentisphaeria bacterium
CGGCTTAATGCTCGCTTCTGGCTCATACGCTCACAATTCCTTGTGAGCGTCCGCAAGGCGATTGCCCTGCGGTTCATTCGCACATCCACTGCGCGCTCGGCGGCAACCGCCTCGCCTGGCAACCGAACATTTCTCTTTTTTTCACGATTTTATGGGACAGTTGTGTTCCGGAAGCAGCTGTTTTTCTTAACAGAATTGAAAAATAATGATGTTATGCTATATTATATAAGTTTTTTTTATCATAAAAATAAAATAACTGTGGAGGCAATATGCAGACTATCTACAACTTTTTACTGGAGCTCACCAACTGGCCCCTTGCCATTGTGCTGATCGCCGGCGGACTTTACTTCACTTTGCGGACAGGTTTTGTCCAATTGCGGCTTCTGAAGGAAACGCTGAAAGTCGTAAAGGAAAGACCAACGGAAAAGGAAAATATCTCTTCTTTCGGTGCTTTGATGATCTCCACCGCCTCCAGAGTGGGGACTGGAAATATTATCGGGGTCTCTGTCGCCATCTGTGCCGGAGGACCCGGTGCTGTTTTCTGGATGTGGCTTACCGCCCTTATCGGCGGCGCGTCCGCTTTTGTGGAATCCACCCTTGCCCAGATCTATAAAAAACGGGATGCCGCCGGACGTTGTTACGGAGGACCTTCCTTTTATATCGAAACAGCCTGCCGCAGTAAATTTCTTGCCATGATCTTTGCTCTGGCTCTCATTTTTACTTACGGTGTGGGCTACAATATGCTTGCCTCCTACAATCTGCAAAGCACCTTTGAAGTCTTTTCCTTCTACAAGCAGGGAGTGACAAGCTGGATCATCGGCGGGATCATTGCCGCCTTGTTCCTTTTCACCATTCTCGGCGGCAGCCGCAGACTTGTGAAACTTACAGGGGTTCTTGTTCCTTTTATGGGCGTCGGTTATATCCTGCTTGCCCTTACCGCTCTTGTTTTCAACATCAGAGAGATCCCGGAAATGTTTGTTGTCATCTTCCGCAGTGCCTTTGATTTCAAGGCGATTTTCGGCGGATTTGCCGGTTCCGTACTGGCTCTGGGATTGAAAAGGGGATTGTATTCCAATGAAGCGGGTATCGGTTCCGCACCTAATGCCGCCGCTTCCGCAGAGGTGAGTCATCCGGTGAAACAGGGGCTGGTACAGATGCTTTCCGTATTCATTGATACCAATATCCTGTGTACGGCAACCGCTCTCATGTGTCTTTCCTCCGGGATTCCTGCTGTTGCCGGATTGAAAGGCGCACCCTATGTGCAGATGGCTCTCAAACAGACTTTCGGCACTGTGGGGCCTGTCTTTATTGCTGTTGCCATGATCTTTTTCGCCTTCACCACACTTCTCGGGAACTTCTACTATGTGGAAAACGGTTTTGCCTATGTTTTCGGCAGACGCCCCGGAAAGGTATCTCTTTTCATTATCCGTATCGTGGGAACTCTTCTTGTGTTTATCGGTGCCGGTCTGCAAATTGATATAGCCTGGGGAATTGCGGATATTGCCCAGTGTATTCTTGCATTCATCAATATCCCTGTGTGTGCCATTATCGGCGGAGTTGCCTATCTTGCTCTGAAAGATTATGTCCGTCAGAAAAAGGAAGGGCTTGATCCAGTATATATTGCCCGTGATAACGGCGTGAAACAGGAAACAGATTACTGGAAATAACAGGAAAAACGGGAGTTCCGGAATTACTGCTCCTGCACTCTGTTACAGTATTTCCGGTTTTTCCGTTCCTGTCAGGCATGAGGTGGCGGGTCATTTTTTACTTTTCCAGAAAGATCGACCGCAATTTTTCCATCTCTCTTTTCCTGATGCCGCCTTTGAGGAAATAGTTTTCCGCAAGCGCCTGTATGGTCATCTTTTCAGCGTTTTCACCTGCAAGCTCTTTCAATCCCTGCATAAAACTCTGGAAATAGGCGGTGCTGCGGTAGCGTTTGCCCCGGAAACGGGAAAATACGCTGGTTGCCTCATAATCAAAAAGAAGATCTTTTTCTTCCATTCCCAGAATGGCACAGACAAGGAAAACAAAACACCCTGTCCTGTCAGCTCCGCCCAGACAATGGGTATAACAGGGAAGATTTTTTTCTTCTGTAAGCACACGGAACGCCTTTGCATAATTTGTCAGCTGTTCCGGAGAGAAAATATTGCCGTAGGCGCGTAATGGTATATTGAAATATCTGACCTTTTTCCGGGGGAAGACTCTTCCTCCTTCCCCGTCATTGCTTCTGATATCCAGATCGCATTTGATCTTCAGGTTTTCTGTAAGAAAATCCAGTCCTTTCCGGGGGACAGGAATACTTTTATTCAAAGCACAGCCCCGGTATAAAAGACCCTGCCGGATCTTTTTGCCGTAAATGGTAAGTTTTCCCCCGATGTCACGGACATTGGAGGCTCCTTCAATATGGATCCAGCGTGGGAAGGCTTCTTCCGTACGGAAAAAGGAAACAGGGGAATATCGTATTTTGCCTTTTTTATCCGTGTAACCCATCCGCCAGAAATATTCTGTATCGTTTTTCAGAGAGTGGGCAAAGACTTTTTTACTGCCTTTTTCTGCCTTGAAGATCATTTTTTTACGGAAACGGGGATTTTCAGAAAGCTCCGCAAAAAATTTTGTTCCTTTGCTTTCCTCTATATCTTTTCTGCATAAAAGGATCTTTTCAGGAAAAGAAAAATCCAAACCGTCAGTTGTGAGAATTTTCAGCCAGTCGTTGACAAGTTCTGCATCCTCATTGGAATCGGCTTCTTCAAAACCGCCGACTTTATCGGCGGAAAGAGCATATTTTTCAAGCAACTGCCTCTGGTCAGCCGTAAGCTGGGAAAGGATCGCCCCTTCTTCCGGAATCTCGTGTATATCCATTTTCTTTTCCTTCCATGAACTGTATTGAAAAAAAGGACAACCGGGAAAACGGCTGTCCTTTGCAAAAATCGAATTTACAGAAAAACGCTTTCTGAATTATTCAAAATCCGCTTTGATTTCGCCGTAAATGTCTTCGGGGATCTCTTTACGCAGGTCAATGATCTTTTCACCTTTGATGGAGTTCCAGACAGCGTCGCCGATGGCGATGGAGCGCAACGCGTCGTGGGAGTCTGCAAGGATCTTGTAGCTGCGGTTGGGATCCACACCGAGGAAAATATCTTCTTTAATGACACTGTCGCCTCCGCCGTGACCGCCTACACCATCCTGTACCCAGTGGGTTTCTTTGGATCCGAAGATGGGGTAGTAATCCAGAGAGCGTTTACCGGTTCCGGGCATGGGGAAACTTTCATGGCCCACTCCGCCCCATTCTTCACATTCGATCCTTCCATGGGTACCGTTGATGGCAAGGCGGTAG
>JAFVRL010000014.1 GCA_017504325.1 Lentisphaeria bacterium
AAAAGATCCAGAAACTTCAGAAGATCCAGGGGATCTCCCCTGAAACAAAAACTGCCGGGGAAAAGAAAGAAAAGGATATGTCTGCTCCCGCCGGAGATCTTACAGATAATATCAGCGAAAATTTTGATAAATTTGAACTCTGGTTTATTGACAACGGCAAAAAGATCTTTGCAGCATGTCTTGCCATCCTTGTGATCGTTGCCGCTTTCTATACTGTGAAATATGTGATGGAAAAGAACCGGGCCGAGGTTTCTGCCAGATTCGCCAATGCGGAATCTGCGGAAAAATTGCAGACGATTCTCAATGAAAATGCTGATGCTCCTGAAGCTACTGCAGCAGCATTTTCCCTTGCGGCAGACTATGCAAAGAAAAAAGAATATGATAAAGCCATTGCCCTTTATACCAGACTTGCCCAGAATAATAAAGATGAATTTCTTTCCAGAAAAGCAGCTTTGAATGTGGCTTATCTTACGGAAATCAAAGGGGATAAAAACAGTGCCGTGACCCTTTTCGTCCGGATCGCTGATGATCTGAAGGCTTCTGAAGGTATCCGTGCAGAAGCCGCTTACGCTGCCGGCCGTCTCTACTGTAATGCTAAAAATATGGCATCCGCCCGTAAATATCTTTCTCTTTTCGATACCGCCAATATGGTAAACCGGGAAGCCGGTCAGTGGGCTGCCATGTCCCGTGCGTTGCTCAACCGTATTCCTGCTGAAAAAGTTGTTATGGCTCCGGTAGTGAAGAAAGCAGCACCCGCAGTAAAGAAAGTTGCCCCTGCCGCCAAAAAGGCAGCACCTGCGGTAAAGAAAGTTGCCCCTGCCGCCAAAAAGGCAGCCCCTGCGGTAAAGAAAGTTGCCCCTGCCGCCAGGAAAGCAGCACCCGCAGTAAAGAAAGCCGCCCCTGCCGCCAAAAAGGCAGCAGAAGCAGGTAAAAAAGCTGTTGCCGGATAAATGGCTCTGCTTACGAAAAAACATCTTGCTCTGATCCGTTCTCTTTCCACCCGCCACGGCAGGAAGGAGAGCGGACTGTGTTTTTGTGACGGGATCCGTTCAGGCGGGGAACTTCTTACTTTACGCAGTGATCTTGTTGAGTTTCTCCTCGTCCGGGAAGGGACACTTCTTCCGGAATGTGCAAAACAGGATCAGTTGAAAGATAAGACTTTTTTTCTCTCCGGAAATGAGTTTGACAAGATCCGCAATACTGTTTCCTCCCAGGGAATGATCGTAGTATCCCGTAAACCGGAAATGATTCCGCCGGAGGCTCCTTTGGCGGATCCCTTTGTGCTTGTCCTGGATAAAGTGGGGGATCCGGGGAATCTGGGAACGATCATCCGGACGGCGCGTGCTGCCGGATTGAAGGAGATCTTTCTTACAGAAGGCTCCGCAGATGCCTTTACCGATAAAGTGATCCGTTCTGCTTCCGGAGCGCAATTTGCCGTTGCGGTGCGGTCACTGGGAACGCTTGAGGAGACAGCGGAAAGATTGCACGAAAAAGGAATAAAACATTTTTTCCGTACCACCCCTAACGGCGGGAAAAGTCTTTACCGGGAAAAGCTGCTTTACGAAAAAAGTGCAATCATTTTAGGCAGTGAAGGATCCGGTGCCGATCAGTTGGATGGCGCATTGGATGTGGTGATCCCCATGCCGGGGGACGCAGAATCTCTGAATGTGGCACAGGCGGCGACCATTGTCCTTTTTGAGTATGTGCGCCGCTGGGATGAAAACAGCCTTTTCCAGGATTGAGCCGTCAGAAAGGTTTTCGTATGGATATGTCAGAAAATACAACTCCGGAAAGAAATGGAGATTCCCTCAATATCGATCTTTTGAAAGATTTTCCTTCTGAAGGGCAGGGAAATGGAAAAAACAGTGTCTCGGAAACGATTTTTATCGGTCATGATTTTGCTGATGGTCAGGAGAAGATCCTTGAACGGGATCTTTCCCGCATACAGTTGACGGAAAAACCGGATAATAAATATAAATTCCGCCGCAGCATCGGTGCCGGCGGTATGAAAATGGTTCTTCAGGTCTATGACCGGGATACCATGCGGGATGTTGCTCTGGCGATGATGCCGGATATTGAACGGCGTTCCAAACATGAAATACTGCGTTTTATCCAGGAGGCACGCCTTACGGCAAGTCTGGAGCATCCCAATATCGTGCCTGTATATGATATAGGGATGGATTCCACCGGATCTCCTTATTACACGATGAAACTGCTCCGTGGGGAAACCCTTGCTTCTCTTCTGAAAAAAATGGATTCCGGTGATGCCGGATATCTGAAAAGATACTCTTTTGATAAACTGATGCGGTTGTTTCTGCGTATTTGCAGCGGAGTCGGATTTGCCCATTCCAAAAATATTGCCCATTTTGATTTGAAACCGGAAAATATCCAGATCGGAGACTTCAGTGAAGTTCTGATTCTGGACTGGGGGATCGCCAAAGTATTGAATGACAGCGGTATTTCTGCGTCTGCCGCAGAAAAAAGCGGAAAAAAGGAACATGGATTTTCCCGTTTTACTGTTGCGGAGGATGAGGGAATGAAGGGGTCTCCCGGGTATATGGCACCTGAACAGATCACCGGTAAAAGTTCTGCGCTGGGGGTGCGTACGGATGTTTATGCGCTTGGAGCCATATTGTATTCCATGGTGACATATAAAAGTCCTGCGGCGGCAACAACGGTAAAAAAGATCCTTCTGGATACTGTGAAAGGGAATATCATCCCTCCAGCCAAACGCGCACC
>JAFVRL010000178.1 GCA_017504325.1 Lentisphaeria bacterium
CCTGATGGAAAAGTATGCGGTTACAATATCCGGAGTTTATGAGAAAGCTGTTATCAATGTGCTTTCGTCCATATATACTTTGTTTATTCTGTGTGCGATAAACCTTTTCTTTTTCACCTCTCTGGATAAATTTGTTGCAGATGTGATTATTGCTGTTTGTAAGGTTTGTGCGTTGTCCGTAACCGATTTTACTCTTGAAAAAATCTTTCTTTATATCATATTATCTGTAAAGTTTTATTTTTACATACTGCGGGGAGATCCTTTTACAGCTTTTCCCACAGCAGAAAATCAATTAAAGGGAGGTCTTTTGACTATGGCTGTAAAAACAGTAAAAAGTGCCGGGAAAAAGTGCTGCAAAGCAACAAAAGCAGCCCCGAAAAAAACAGTAAAAAAAGTAAGTAAAAAAGTGAATGTGGCATTTATCGGTTACGGTATTCAGGCCCGTACGGTACTTATCCCCAACTTTATCAAACAGGATACTGTTGTCGTTAAAGCAGTTTGTGACTGCGACAGAGTCCGCCGGGAAGCCGGGACTGCGTTCGTCAATAACTACTACAAAGAAAACAAAAAAGCCGCTCTTGCCAAATGCAAAGCTGTTGCCGATTTCCGGGATATTCTCAAGGATAAAGATATCCAGGCTGTCTGTATCGCCACTCCCGACCACTGGCATGCCTACATCTCCTGCGAGGCTATGAAGGCCGGCAAAGATGTGTATTGCGAAAAACCCCTTACCTATTCTGTGGAAGAATCTGTGCTGGTAATGAAAGCCCAGAAAAAATATAAAAGAGTCTTCCAGACCGGTGCCATGCAGCGTTCCTGGAGAGAATTCCGTACCGCCTGTATGATCGTCCGCAACGGCTGTATCGGCAAAATCAAATATGTGGATTGCAATTACGGCAATACTTCCGCACAGAACAATACCGATATTGCAAACTTCCCCGCCAACCTGGGCGGTCCTTCCCATCCCCACCGTTTCTTCTGTCAGTGGGATGCACCCAACAAAAAAGTGCAGGATGTAGCAACTGAATCCGCTCCCAATAAAGATGTGGACTGGGATATGTGGCTCGGTCCCGCCCCCTATTCCCCCTATTCCGACCAGTGCGCACCCCGGGGCGTCAACAGATTCTACCCCATGTTCTGGCGTTTCGATGACAACTACGGAACAGGTTACAACGGCGACTGGGGCGCCCACCATCTGGATATTGCCCAGTGGGGATTGGACATGGATAAATCCGGTCCTGTAAAGATCATCTGCTCTGAAGAAGCACACAGCGTCAATCCTCTGCACGGCGGCCGTCGTCAGTTCGGTATGAAATTTATTATGGCAGACGGTACCACCATCTTCCACAATCCTTTCGGCACCTGGGGAACAGTGTTCTACGGTACAAAAGGGATCGTTGCTGTCAACCGGGGCAAGATCGCTGTCTGGACAGGAAGAGGTGTGAAACCCAATGCGGAGATCCGCAAAGCATTGGAAGATGCCTCCTACGACAAAATGAAAAAGATCGCCGCTACCGTGGGCGTGGAATATGGTTTCGATCCCACCCAGAAAAAAGACGACAGATTGCAGAAGTGTCTGGATACTCTGGATGAACACTTCAAACTGGAAGATGCTCCCGTGCAACTTTACAAAAGCCCCTTGCAGGAACAGAACTTTGTGGATTGCTGTATCTCCCGCAAAGAAACCATCTCCCCTGCGGAAACCGGAGCCCGTACCTCCATCCTCTGCCAGTTGTGCAATATGAGTTATGTGTATGATTCCTCCTTTGACTGGGATCCTGTGAAATGCACATTTGCCAACAATACCGGCGATGTGGCATGGCTGAAACGGCCCTATAACCGTAACGGCTGGGATATCAAACTCTGACAGATAGCTTTCAGGATTTTACGGCGTTACGGGAAAATTCTGTAACGCCGTTTTTATCTTCAATGGGAAATTGTTATTTGAGCCGGGTAAAACCATGAATAAAAGAAAAAAATCTGCCGTAAAACCGGAAAAATGCTTTGGAGAAATACGAAAAGAACTGGATTATTTCAGTGATCTTACGATCCTCGGCGTCAACCGCTGTGAAACACAGAGCAACAGAGGACTGCGGGAGAATAAAAATTATAGCATAGGGATCATGTTGCGGGGACCTGCTATTTTATATACAGCAGACGGTTCCAAACATTTTTTCAAAGCTCCCTTCCTTTACTGGAGTTCCTGTAAAAAAAGTCGGCTGAAAGGGGGGTCTGCATGGCGTACCCCGCCGGGAGTTATCCGGGAAAATCTCTGGATGGATCTTGCCGGAGCCAGAGCGGAAAGAATGATCGATTCCCTTGACCGTGCCACCGGGGGCAATTTCAATTATATTTATCTGGAAAAACCGGAAAAATTGTGTGAAGTTTTTGAAAGACTGCGGCAGTGTTTTGTGCGGGATCTGCCTTCGGAAAAGTTTCTTCTGCCCCTTCTTCTGGAAGAATTTATGGCTTCTGTCGGAGAGGTTTTTGCCAGTCCAAATGCAGGCAGCAGACTGGAAAAGACCATGGAAGATATCATGCAGGAAATGGCGAACGATCCGGGAAAAGAGTTTGATATAAGAAAAATTGCAGCTTCTTCCGGGGTGAGCGAAGCATATTTCCGGCATTGTTTTCAGCAATATGCGGGCAAATCCTTTTACCAGTATCTTCTTCTGCAGAAGTATAATTATGCCGTAAAACTTTTGCGTTCCAGGTCTCTTTCTGTAAGCGAGATCGCGGAAAAATGCAATTTCGGAACCTCCAGACAGTTCAGCAGTTTTTTCCGGAAATATGCCGGAGTTTCTCCCCTTCAATTCAGAAAAAAAATGTTTTGATCCTCTTTTCAGAAATAACCGTAAAGATTATTTTTTAACGTATTTTCACAGCTATCCCATAAAATCATGGAAAAAAGAGAAATGTTCGGTTGCCAGGCGAGGCGGTTGCCGCCGAGCGCGCAGTGGATGTGCGAATGAACCGCAGGGCAATCGCCTTGCGGACGCTCACAAGGAATTGTGAGCGTATGAGCCAG
>JAFVRL010000179.1 GCA_017504325.1 Lentisphaeria bacterium
ATTACCGCCTATCCTCTTATGGATAAAATCGTTATCGACGGGAAACTGGATGAAAAAGACTGGCGTAATGCAGATGTGACTACAAGATTCAAAACTACAAGAACCAATGCCATTGCCAAGTATCAGACTTCTGTGAAAGTTGCCTACGATGCAGATAATATCTATTTTGGGATCGAATGTTTGGAAGATCTCAAAGAAGATAAACTTTATGTTCTGGACAACAAACATGACGGCCCCGTATGGAACGATAACGGCGTAGAGATCTTTATTAATGACCCCATTCTCGGCGGAGCATACTATCAATTTATCATCAACAGCAAAGGGGTGGTAACGGATGGTATCGCCAATCCCAGATTTGACAAATCCTATGAATCCGGTGCGGAAGTAAAGACCCGTTTTGTGGAAGGCAAATATATTATGGAAGTAAAGATCCCGGCAAAAAGCATTACAGGAAGTAAGATCACAGCCGGGACTGTTCTCCGGATGAATGTGATGCGCTGCAGAAGACCTGTCAGCGGTGCCGGGGAAAAAGAAAGTTCCACCTGGGGCAGCGGTCAGCCTTACAGCGTGGATACATACCACCCTGTATCTTTTGCCGCCCCCCGTCAGGTGAGTGCCGGAAACCGCACCATTGTGGATACAAGAGCATGGAAGAATGGTTCCTTTGATGAAGTAAATAAGAAGCCCCGTGTGCCGAAACACTGGAATCTGCATGGAAGTAAAATCACACCTGCCTCCTGGGCATATTCCAACAATAAAGGCTATGGCGGCGATCTGGAATATCTGCTTCACCCCGGCAGCAAAACAAACTATTTTGTCCGTTTGAGAAGCGGATTTATCATAAGCAACTATACTCTGAAAAAAGGGGAATATACTGTTGTTTACCGGGCAAGAGGGAAAGGTACTCTTCAATTCCGGGTGCTGGCAAACAATACAACTTATACCATCCATAATGAAAAGATCGATACCGAAAACTGGAAAACTTTCCGGTTTACTTTCACACCACCTGCCAACAAAAACAGTAAAAAGACCTATCAGGGACTTGTTCTCTGGCCACAGGGCAAGGATAAAAGTTATATTGATGTGGATGATATTTTCCTGAGGTAAGAAGAAAATATCAGAAATTACCGGTATATCACAGTCAGGAAATAAACATGAACAGAAAAAATTTTCCCTGTCCGGCTTTGCTTGTCCTTATCTTTCTTCTGCCCTTTTCCCTTGCGGCAGAAATGAACTTCAAAGACCGTTTTGAGTGGAAAGACAAAAAAGTAAAGCGGATCGGTAAAGAGATCGAATATGTCTCCTGCGAATTTACCAGTCCCCGACTGATCAAATGTTCCGCAGTCAGGATCGATCTTTCCGCCCCCGGAGTGCGTTTCAAAACAACCCCCCGTTCAGAAAAATGGGGAGAAAAAATGCGGGATTTTCCTCAATATACCATCCGCACCGACCGGAAGACCTGCCGGAAATTTATGGAGGAAAATATAAAGAAGGGAGAAAATATGGTTCTTGCCGTCAACAGTTCCCCCTGGTCCCCGTGGCAGAAACCCTGGAACCATCCTTATGCCGACCGGACAGGCTTGATCATCTCTGACGGAGTGCTTGTGTCTCCGGTTTTCAGGAGTTATCCCTCTTTTGCCGTGGATGAAAAAGGAAAATGTTTCTTCAGGATATTCAGGGAAAAGGATGATCTGTCCAAAATCCGTCATGCGGTTTCCGGTTTCGGCTATGTATTGAAAAACGATCAGGTATCCGGTAAAGACAATGGCAGACTTGCTCCCCGTACCGGTTACGGCTTGTCCTCCTGCGGCAGATACCTTATTCTTTTTGTCTGTGACGGCAGACAGAAAGAGTACAGCATGGGCTGTTCCACCTATGAAACAGGGGAATTTCTCCAATATTTCGGTGCTTCAGAAGGTCTCAACATGGATGGGGGAGGCTCCACCACTCTTCTTGTACACGATGGGAAAGATATCCTTAAACTCAACTCCCACAGCAACGGGGCAGAACGCAGTGTCGGCGGAGCTTTGGGAATCATCGTAGATAAGAACATAAAATAAGGATCTTACCGGGATAAGGAAAAAGGTATTTCCGATGCGGAAACAGTTGCCGGGAACTTTGAATCCATAAAAATCCGGCGGAAGTCTGATATTCCCGGATCGTTTATCCCAGGTTAAAAAAGAGTTTAAAAATAATATGAGAGACTTCCCGGGTCTCTCATATTATTTTTTAAATACCGGCTTATTCTTCAATAAGTTCCATTTTTATATCACTCAACCGGATCTTTGCTTTCGTTCCGGCATAGATATAAATATACCCTCTTTCCCGGGGTTTGAATTCCGCCACAAAACTGTATTCTTTCGGCTCAGCGGTCACCTGATAAGGTCCGTAATTGGGGGGACGGCGTTTATGGGAGGCTTTCCCCATGGTGGTGCTGAAATAGACCGTTACAGGCCCGGTACCGGACATGGTAAGAGTACATTTGATCTTACCGCCTGCGGCAGGAAGCTGCAGGTACTGCCACAAAAGTGTGGTAAATTCAATATGATTGCGGTGATCTTCCGTTGTGACGAGGGCGGCATTGCGTCCGCCCCAGTCATTGGGGAAGAGTTCGGAAGTAATGATATAATCTCTTCTGGGCTTGCTTACAAGCCGGAAATCCCCGTTGCGGACGATGGGGCGTTTAGGAAGGATCTTATTGTAATTGTATTTACCTTCCTCCCCTTTATTCACCAGCAGATAAGCGGGATGAGTGGCAAACATCTGGGGAATGGGGGCACCCAGACGCAGGAAGAGTTTGGAGGCATTGAATTTTACGCCCCAGATCTCGAATTTATCCGGATTTTTCCGTTTGGCGATCAGAAGTTTGCTGTCCTGAAGGCGTTTTGCTTCTTTCACAACATTTCCTTCAGGATCGATGAGAGCAACATCCGATTCTTCTCTTCTCACGCCGCCGGCTTCCACCTGAACAAACTTCACCCCTTTGGGTACGGCAAAGTAGAGAGTACCGTTACACCCCAGTATATAGAACTTGTTGTCGCAGGAAAATGCCTGACCGGGAGTATTGGCAGTGGCAATAATGGTCTGATTTTTGGCGTCGATGACAAAGCGGTGGATACCGGTTTCCTTTGCATCCAGCACATATTTCTTTGTTTCCTCATAGGGTACTTCGATCACTTCCGTACGGGGAGGGATCCTGGGGGAATACATGGTGATCTTTACAGGCTTTTTATTGAATTTATGCACAGCCTTGTAAGTAAACTCAATGGTGGTCTTTGTGCCTTTTTTCGCATAGACCAGATATTCTGTACTTTCACGGAAACGGACGGTATTGAGGATCCTTGTTCCTTTTGCAAAAGCAGGAACAAGATTTTTGAGTACAGGAGATTTGACCTTGAAAGCCTTTGCCACGGGATCGGGCGCACTCTTTTTGATAAATTTTTCACAGTCAAATTTTGTTACTTTCCCTTTGGAATCTTTCACAACCACATTTTTTACAATGGGGTCGATAAGAGCATTTCCATATTTGCTCAAAAAGATAATGGGATCAAGTTTTTTATCATCAATGACTGTAAGATTGCTGATTTCGATACCATGGATATCTTTTTCAGAGTCACTGGCAAGTGTAACTGCATTATAACGGGCTGCCCGGTTGTCAATGATACAATCTTTCAGAATGACTTTCACGTTTTTAAGAGTATGTTCACCCATGGAAAAAGAGGTGATTTTATTTCCAATAAGGCGGCAGCCGACAATTTCGATCTTACCGGGTTTTTCCGTATTGCCTTTTCCGGTATAGCCGATAATCAGACCGCCATTAAGGTTGTTGCTGATAAGGCAGTTGCGGAATGTGGCAGTAATGGGAAGATGGGAGTTGTTGGAAAAATAGACCCCGGTAAGTCTGTTATTGGAAAATTCGCAATCTTCAAATACCACATTCTGCAGACCCACGCCGTCGGTATAGTTGGGTTCAAGGTCAAGACCGCATTCCGGAGCGGTTCCTATGGTATCATTGAATTTACAGTTCTTCACATAAAGATTCTGTACGCCTGTAATACTGATGCCCTGACGGTGGTGGTTGATGCAGTTCAAATCTTTAAGAACGACATTTTTACAGCTTTTGCTGCCCACATAGACCCCGTCACCGCCGCTGTCCCGCATGGTGATATTTTCCACGGTGACGCCGTCGCAGTTCCAGATATTGACAGTATGACGCCATTCGGCATGCTTATACTGTTTGGGATCCTGATAATCTTTTTTGTTCATGATAAAAAGGACATTGCCTTTTCCGGTAAGACGCACATTCTTCTGTGTATTGATGTCAAAAAGGGCATCATAAACGCCTTTGAAAGCACCCTTTTTTGCACGGATAACGACACCGTCTTCAAAAATGATATGCACATTGGAGGGTACTTTGACAGACTCCACGATCCAATCGCTTTTCATCTTTTCCACAATAACTTTTTTTGCACCGGAATTGAGCGCACTTTGCAGTGCTTTTGTGGAATCTTCGGCATCAAAGCCCCACCAGGAAGCCTTTGCTTCTGTGATTTTCCCTGCTTTCACAAGGGCGATCTTCTTTGCATCCACAGCGGCAAATGCCGGGATGATACTTGCAGTAAAAAGTGTTACAGCAAGCAGGGAAATACTTTTTTTCATTGTTTTCTCCTTTGTTTATAATGATATATTTCTGTTACTTTTATTTCTTTTTGGGGTCTCCATTGAAGGGCCACTGTTGTCTGGTGTAAGGATATTCATACTTGAAAGAACGGACACTGTATTTCACTGCCTTGGCGTTGGGTTCATAGGCACTGTGATAAACAACATTGATATCCCTTCTCTGCACAAGTTGGGCGTGTCCGTCAGCAAAAAGGAAATTCAGTGCCTTGTCCCTGGGATGACGGGGAATAAAATTACGGACATTTCCATAATCCAGAGAATCTCCGAACCAGGCAAGCTGGGAGGGCGTCCGGGGCGTACCCAGACGGAAAAATCCGGAAGGACAGGCAACGATCCCCTTTACATAACTATTATTCTGTACCGGCATATAAGTTGCTGTGGCATTTTTATAATCATCATGTTTCGGATCAGGGGCAGAAGGACACCATACGATCCCCTTGCCCCATTTTCCGGAAGTTGTGGAGTCAGGAATATACCCGAGATAAGCAGCTTTGCCTCCGCCTTTGGGGGGTTTTGAAAGAAAATAAGGCCAGATATTTGTCATATTTTTGGAATCCACACCATTTCTGTCATAACGGTGAGGTACTTCATAATTTACCACCCAGTCCTTGAAATCTGTCCCGTAAGAAACAAGACACAATCCCAGCTGCTTGCAGTTATTGGTACATTGTACTGCCTTTGCCGTTTCCCTTGCTCTCTGCAATGCGGGAAGGAGCATCCCGGCAAGAATGGCAATGATGGCGATAACGACCAGTAATTCAATAAGGGTGAATTTTTTACGCAGCATAACACACATTACATACCTCCTTTTTTAAATCCTTCTGCTATGTTTTTTGTATTGAAAATTTTTTATATTTCTTTCTGTCAGGAAAAATGTCACCACTTCAGATAACGGAAGGGGTATCTGTCAAGATTAGCCCCTCCTATTGAACCTGTTACCCACATTCCGGGATTGGCAAGACCTGTTTTTTCCTGATTGTCCTGCTTGGAAAGAGTAAGAAAATTTCCCATTACTTTCCCGGGAACAGCTTCCACATGCTGATCAACAAAGACCATTACAGAGGTCTTCCTGTGGGGAAAGGCTGGTCTGCTGGAATAAATTTCCGCATCAGAAGCCCAATAAAGCAATGTCTGCCCCTTGATAATGGAAGAAGGACGGAAAAAGTTACAGGATCCGCCGGAAGCAAGCGGGCCATTGGAATAAACATAACGCTGCAATGCTATGTCTCTTTTATTATTACCATATAATCTGCCATCGCCCAGACTGTCATTGATCCCGGTGGAACACCAGTAATCCTGCCCGAAAACATTTCCTGTAAGGGGACATTTCAAAATACTGGATTCCACTTTATTGTTATTTCCCGGCTGTTTCACGTACCCCAGATCCCGGAGAAAACGCTGATAAAGATAATTATTTCCGTATGTTGCATGAGGAGTATAAGGACAATAAGCCCCGATACTCCACTCCTTGTAATCATCAGCATAAAGCATAAGGATCATCCCAACCTGTTTCTTTTTACTTTTACAGGAGGTGGCAGTCGCCATATCCTTTGCCCGTTTCAATGCCGGAAGAAGCATCCCGGCAAGAATGGCGATGATGGCAATAACAACGAGAAGTTCTATAAGGGTGAATTTTTTACGCCGCAAGGCACTCATTACATACCTCCTTTGTGTTCGTTTTTATTTTATTTATTGTTCTTTTATTTTTCAAAAATTTTATTTCAAGCTCAAAATTTTTCTTTTTTACTTCACATAATGATTATGCGACATAAAAAACCGGATAATCTATTCCAGTCCCGCAGCGACGACAGAAACACAGCACCATGTTCACCATGGCAATCTCTGTTCCAGTCCCGGAGGGACGATAAGAACACAGCCCCGGGTTTCAACCCGGGGGTTACGGTTCTCTCATGTTTCAAGTCCTGTAAGGACGCAGGAAAATCAATCCCGCTACAGATATTTCTTATCATATTCTATACCATATTTGTCTAAAAAAATGACAAGTTCCTCACGGAAATCCCTCTTTTTATGATGGCTCTCCTGATTCCGGATATATTCTACTACAACATCCTTTTCCAATGGATTTACGGAAAACGCTCCATAACCGCTTTGCCAGAAAAAATCGGCACATTCCGGAAACGTAGATTTTATCCAGGCAGAAGATTTTGCTTTCAGAATTTTCAAAAGTTCACTCAATGAATGATCTCTGGACAAAACACACAAAATATGGACATGATCCTCCATTCCTCCGATTTGCACAGGAGAACAATTCAACTCATTACATATCCCTCCCAGATATTGCCATAATCTGGGACGGATAGTATATCCGAGAAGAGGTTCCCGGTTTTTTGTTGAAAATACCAAATGTGTATAAACAAGAGAATGTGTACTTCCCATATTCTTTTTCCTGCGCCCCTGTGGGGCTTTTTCCTTTTGTTCAATCCTTTCCCCGGGTTGAAACCCGGGGCTGGATTCCTGTCGTCCCTACGGGACTTTATTTATCTCTTTTCTTCCTGTATTTTTCACGCAATTCTTTTTCCTGCGCCTCTGTGGGGCTTTTTCCTTTTGTTCAATCCTTTCCCCGGGTTGAAATCCGGGGCTGGATTCCTGTCGTCCCTACGGGACTTTATTTATCTCTTTTCTTCCTGTATTTTTCACGCAATTCTTTTTCCGGCACCCCTGTGGGGCTTTTTCCTTTTGTTCAATCCTTTCCCCGAGTTTGATCGGCTTTCCGGATCCCATTTACTCTCCGGCCTATTTGCTCTGGGATTCATGCACCCCGGCAAAGGGGAAAAGATCATTCTGATTGGTTCCGGAAAATTCGATCCTCCCGTCTTTACCGTTGCTGGCATGAAAACTCCAGGCTTTTCTGCATCTGCGTATATCAATAAATTCCGCATGACCATCCACAAAACCGGAATTGAAACCGATCGTACCATTCATGTGAACACGGTTGTAACCGCTGTACTGGAAAGAATCATAGAAAGAGGCAAGCCAGGAAGGGGACATTTTCAGACTGGATATCTTGTAAAATCCGTTGTTTGTATCCGTATATCCCCTTTTTAAACTGTTGAATACCATGGGGCCGCCGTTGATCATATAATCGGAAGGAAGAATACTTTTATGCACACGCGTGGCAGAAGGCCAATGCACCAGCCCTTTTGCCATTTTACCATTCCCTCCACCGTTATCGGCTTTTGCCTTGATATAGCCCAGACCGTATGTATAAACATACGGCTCCATCAGAAGAGCCAAGGCAAATCTTCCCGCAGAACTACTCTTCCAGCTGGAAGGATTGACGATATAGCAGCACATCCACCAATCCTTGAAATCATCGGAATAGGCAAAGGTGGCAAAATTCAGCTGTTTGATATTGGATGCACAGGATGCCCGTTTTGCGATCTCTCTCGCCCTTCCCAATGCCGGAAGAAGCATCCCGGCAAGAATGGCAATTATCGCAATAACAACCAATAGTTCAATAAGCGTAAACCTTTTTTTCATTTCCGCACCCCCTTTTCTATAATGTTTTTCCGACATTTTTTCTTTGCTTACGGATAATATAATACCGCTTTTTTCAATTTTCCACAATAATACCTTTTTTCTGCAATCTTTTTGCCTCTTTCAGCTTTATTCTCATTCAGGAATGGGGGTGATATATACATCATCCAGATCAAGAGTGCTGTTTTTGTTTACGGTAAAGCGGATCGCCACCCGTTCCGTTGGTACTCCGGTCTTGACCGTTTCAAAGGTATAGTTCTGCCACTTGGGGGTAAGTTTCCAGTTTTTGACCTTCTGGGTCTCTTTCATAAGGAAATACCCTTTGGCATTGCGTTCCGTTCTGTTTTTATAACTGCAAGTCCAGATGTGGAAGGAGCCTTCCCCTCTTGCCCGGAAGGAGATTTTGAGTTTTCCTTTATCTTTGGAGATGAAATACTGGGTGACATACCCTTTTTTCAACTGGATAAAGTAGTTGTTTGCCGTTTCCGCTTTGTATGTGCCTTCCACATTTCCGGAGACGCTCCAGAATGCTGGGACAAGCTCTTTCTCATCTGCAAAAGTCCAGCCCTTTTTTGTTCCGAAACGGTCATAACGGTTTCTTTTCTTATCGGCAATGGCGTTATTGAAGTCGGCATTTTTCCAGGAGGAAACATCCGCACCCTGACTGAACCCTGTTACTCTTGCCGGAGTGAATTTCACATTCACAAAGTTTGCGGAACCGTGGAAGAAGCCATTGGAGCAGGAACTTGCTTCCCGGTAATTTTTACCGCCGGGCAGAAGAGTCGTTAATTTCCGCTGTCTTGCCACATTGAGTTTCCATGTACTTCCGTCATAGCATTTCATACCGATTTCGCTTGCGGGAATGGCAATTTCCAATATCCAGCGGTCTTTCAGGATCTTTGTTGCCCACTTTGCCTTTGTCCGGAAGGCAGCATCCCGGTAGCCGGGGCCGTGTTTTGCATCAAGGATCTCTCCATGGGAATTGATGGCAAGATGATAGTATTTTTCCCCCATATCCGGGTAACTGTAAAAAAGTTCAACCGAATTTCCCAGAGCATCCCACCCCTTGTCATCATGGGCGACATTTTTCCCTGCGGAGATTTTTTCCGGAGCGGGTTCCATACATTCTACAGCAATATAAAGGTGATCGTTGTCATAGACGACTCTTACAGAAGAAGGCTGGATCTTATCTGTCTTTTTAGAGTGTCCGCCGGGGGTGAATTTGGAAAGGGCATCGGCGTTTTTCCAGTCTTTTTCATCAAGAACACCGTCAATTTTGATGGGGGAAGTTCTCTTGTAAGCGGAAAGTTCTTTGAAACTTGCAAGATAATCTTTTCTTGCCTTAACCCATGTGGCAAGGAAAATCTCCTTATCCCGCAGGACATTTTTCAATACTCTCTTATCCGGATCGTTTTTGGCAGCGGCAATGGCTTTATCCAGCAGAGCAAGCAATTTTGCTTCGCTTCCCGCCTGATCCAGACATCTGCCCAGAGGAGCCCCAAGTCCCCAGCCCATACAGCCGGGGGTTTCAATAAAGCATTTGGTAAGAAGAGTACGGAACTCTTTCATGCCGCCTTGCCATGCTTTGCCATAGTAAAGGGAATTGATGATCTCATACTCTTTTTCAAAGTCAAAATCTTTCTGCCACATGGAGATGGAGGAAAGATAACAGATCTGCCACATGGCATACCAGAAATAGTTTTTCCCGTAGAAAGGAGCTGTCTTTTTCAGAAAGGAAAGAGTTGCGGGGAAAGGGGAATTGACACAGAAACTGCTGCCGGAGAAACCAAGAAGAGGATAGGCTTTGAAGTTGTTGAAAAGCACTTTTTCAGATGGCAGATAGGAAAATCCGGGACTTCCGCCGCCGTCATAAGCTCCGATCTCATCCCTGTTGACAATAAAGGGGTGTCCGGTTTTTCTCCATGCAGCCATAATATTGCAGAGTTCTTTATTTACTGAACAGTTTTTATCTGTGATACTGTGACGCCAGCACTGGTTGTTATAGGAGATAAAAACCATAATGCGGGGATCCACTTTCACTTTTGTGGGAGGATACCAGAAATCCTGATACGCCCAGCCGCAAAGACGGATGGAGGGATCTTTTTTCCATACTCTTTTTGCCACTTCATTGACCATGAACCAGTAACGGTCGGCACGGGCTCCCTTTGTCCCCGCCATTGCCGGATTATCCAATGCAGCACATTTTTTACATTCGCACCATACTGTGGTATCATCATTTCCCACAATGATAGGATGCTGAGCTCCATAGTTGCCGCCGGCATATTTATACAGATTTTCCGCAATAAGATCCAGCAGTGCAGGATTGGAAACACAGGGATTGGGGCTGAATCCGCCACGGACAGATTTGATTCTTTTACCGTCGATCAAAGCAAAATATTCCGGGTGTTTGTCATAAAGAGCTGCAAGATTCTTTGCAGACCAGGAGTTACCCGCCATAAGGTAGGACATGATGTGTCCGCCGTAAGCCGCGCCGGTGACAGCAAGGGAATCAAGGATATCTGCTTCTTTTGTACGTTTGCCGGTTTTGGGGTTGATAAATTTATGGGTATTGGTCTGGGCAAGCATATTGTTGCGTATAAGCCATTTGAATGCAGTGATCTCATTAGCCACAGTCTTTCTCACCCGCAGGAAGGGTTCCTGTACGGTTCTCTGGGCGGGGACAGAGATCGTTTTCTTTACTGTGTAATATTCCCCCTCTTCCCCGGGAACAAGGAAACGGATACCGCCATACTTTTTCAGAATATGGTATGCTCCATACAATGCTCCTCTGGCATTGCTGCCAATAATATAGATTTCTTTTGCATTTACCATAACAGCAAAGCCGTCTTCTTTTATTTTTGTATTGGCAAGACTTGCTTTTTTCACAAGATCTTTATCTGCAAAAGTTCCGATATAAATATTGTTCAATTCTTTTGAAGGAACTGCGGATATTTTCAGATCTGCCCCTGTGATCTTTTTGAGATAGAAAGCAAGTTCACTTCCCGCATACTTTACAGGCGGCAAAGCGTCGGCAGCAACAACGATATTGCCGGAGGCTTTACCGTTTTTCACAAGATCCAGAGCGTGAAGAGAATAACTGCATACCGCAAAGAATACGGCTGCACCGTAAAGAAACATTTTTTTCATTCTTTTCTCCTTTTTATTATTTATTTGAGAATATTTTTAAGATCATAAACCGATTCCCGTTCCGCGATACGGGAAGAAACCATAAAAGTCCTGTCTGACGGATAATTTTCCTCACCGATCTCCTTAAACAATACCTTTATGGCAAGAAAAGCCCGTTCATCAAAATTTTCATCCATACTGGTAAGCGGGACAGATGCCATGGAACATACAATGGAATTACTGAATCCCACAAGAGAAAGATCTTCCGGAAGTTTCAACCCCATTTTCAAAGCACAATGCTGTACTTTCAAGGCAAGGGAGTCTGTACTGCAAAAGAACGCTGTGGGTCTTTCTTCCGCCGGAAGGGAAAGAAGTTTTTCCACATCAGAAGAGATATCTTCCTTTTTATTGACAACAAAAGTTTGGTTCAGAGGCAGCTCACACTCCTTCAAGCCGTTACAGAATCCTTCATACCTGTCGCGCTGATACTGGAAATTATTTCCTGTGGCAACAAATCCGATACGGGAGTGTCCTTTGGAAACAAGATATTTCACCGCATCAACTCCGGCACGGATATTATCCACATTCACGCTGGGATATTTTCCGTGGGCGTGTTCAAAAAAGTAAACCAGATCCAGGGACATTTTTTCAGCAAAGAGGGCTGTTTCCTGTCTTTTTGCCTCATTGATACTCAAACTTAAAACGTAAGAAATTCTGTCAGCATTGATTTTGCGGAAGGTTTCCTCAATATTGCAGTCGGTAAAGATCTTTACGCCGTAGCCCCTTTCGGATGCCGCCCGGATGATCCCGGGAATATTGAAATACAATAGTGTATTGCTTTCAGGGGAATCATCGGCAATAAGGGCGATAAGTTTGACATTGCCTGTCCGCAAAGAGATGGCATTTTCATTGCTGCAATAACCCAGTTCCCCGGCGATCTTCCGGATCTTTTCTCTTGTTTCCCTGCGGAGATTTCTGGCATTGGGGTGATTGCGCAAAGTCATGGATACGGTACTTTTATCCACATTTGCCAATCGTGCGATGTCGTTGAGCGTTACTGCCATTTTTCAGCCTTTTATGTGTTATTAAACCGGTTTAATAAATATTATACACACAAAAAAGCATTTTTCAAGGGGTAAAAAATATTTTTGAAAGATTTTTCACAGCTGTCCCATAAAATCATGAAAAAAAGAGAAATGTTCGGTTGCCAGGCGAGGCGGTTGCCGCCGAGCGCGCAGTGGATGTGCGAATGAACCGCAGGGCAATCGCCTTTCAATGATCATCCCCAGGTGCAGGAGGCAAGCATCACCTTTGCCACCAGGCAGCTGCGGCTGACGGCGGAGGATCCGGATGCGCTGCTCCCGGAACTGACGGAAATC
>JAFVRL010000180.1 GCA_017504325.1 Lentisphaeria bacterium
ATTGGCCCTTGCATCGGAAAATGCTGCTTTGAAACCGATTGGGATGTTCCGCAGGCTATGCTGGACAGCCTCGGCCCCAAAGCCGTAACCGGTTTTTACCGGAAAGAAGATAAATATCGTTACAGCGGATAAAGCAGAAAAAGATGTATATTGTTTCTATATCAATGTACTGCCGCAGGACGAGGAAAAGAGAACGTTTGACTGGGATGAAGCCTGCTGGAAAGTAACAGAAAAAGGTACTTATTTCTATGGGGACAACCGCATCGGCAGAAGAGGAATTCTTTTTGCTGTGGATGAGTTCCTTATGAAGAATCTCAATATTTACTGGATCGAACCCGGTGACGAAGGGATCGTTTATCAGGAAAGTAAAATCCTGAATCTCAAGGAGGGCAAAGGCAGTTGGAAACCTTCTCTCAACTTTGCCAATATCCGCAACAGTGTCAGAAAGGTGAAAAGTCTTCCCAAAAACTATAAACTGCCTGCCTATCTTGCTCCCTTTAAAGAATTTCTCCCTGCTCCCGATATAGCAGAAAACAATAAACTTTTTGATGAGTATTTTTCCTGGCGGATGCAGCGGATGCGTATGGGGGGGCAGAAGCACCCCGGATACGGTCACTCTTTCACCAAATGGTGGGATCTTTATTCCAAAACAAATCCGGATTATTTTGCACTGAACATATATGGCAGAAGAGAACCGGAAACCTATCACGATCCCAAAGGAAAAAAGGTCAAATGGACAGCAAGAGACAAACAGTTTGTCAAAGTATGTCCCTCCAATCCCGCTGTTGCACAAAGGATCCTTGCCGAATGGAAAAAACGGGGAATGAGGGGCAGGATCAATACAAGTATGAATGATATGAGTTTCGGTTACTGCCGGTGCAGTAACTGCATGAAACTTGATGGCTACAAAGTGGGGGATTTCCCCAAACACAATCTGCCCATGGTCACAGACAGATATGTTTACCTTTCCAATACGGTGGCAAAAGAAGCCCGCAAACTCAAAAAGGATGCCCAAGTAGCCATGTATGGTTATAATGAAGCTCTTTTCCCGCCGAAATTCCAGAATGTGGAACCCAATATCATTGTGGGACTTGTTCCTGTAAAACTTGATCTGCCCACGATGGAAGCTCTTTTCAAGGCGTGGCGGGCAAAAGGCGGAAAAATGTTTGCAGTGCGTCCCAATTATCACACTGTGACTGCCACTTACATCCTGCCCACAGGTTTTGAAAAACAGATGTTCGATCTTTTCCAGATCGCCTATAAAAACGGTTGTGAAAGTACCGACTATGATGCTCTGACTCTTCAGAGGATCCCCAATGGTATCATGGATTACATCCTTGCCCGTTCCTTTATGGATCCCTCTCTTTCTTTTGAAACTCTGGAAGATGAATACTGCACTGCTTTCGGAACTGCAAAAGAGGAGATGAAACAATATTTCCGTTACTGGAGAAATGAAGTCTTTGAAAAGAGGATCAAAAATAATATTCCCGCCATTCTGGAAGCAGGAAAAGCAGATAATTATCTGCGGGGACTTGTCTGGAATCTGGGGAAATATTACAAGGAAAGCGATTTTGCCAATGCCGGAAAATTCCTGAAGCAGGCTGCGGCAAAGAAAAATGATCCCCGTTCCGCAAAGAGGGTGAAAGAGTTTGCAGTTGCTCACGAACACGCTCTTATGGCATATAAAGCCATTACTGCCCCTGACAGCACAAAACTTTCTGCGGCAAAGGCTCTGCTGGATTTCCGCAGAAAGCATTTGAAAGATTTCCGGGGAAATTCCATGAGCCAGACTTTCTGGTTTGAGGTAACTTCCGGAGATATCACAGGAATAAAGGCCGTCCATGATTTCAAAGATTACAAGGATGCCATTCCCGCCCCTATGAAATGGCACTTTATGCCGGATGAAAAAGGAACAGGCGTAAAGAATAAGATCCATACTCTTCCCGCAGAAAAATTTGAAAAATGGGAGAAACTTCCTGTCGGTATGTTCTGGGAAAATGTGGAAAAAGGCAGTGTTTCCGATTCTCTCTATAAAAAGTTGAAAAACTATAACGGTAAAGCCTATTATGCCGTGCGTATGCAAATTCCTGAAAGTTTCAAAGGCAGAAAAGTTCTGCTCCATTTCGGGGCTGTGGATGAAAACTGTACTCTGTACGTCAATGGTAAAAAAGCAGGCGAACACCTTTTTGTCCATAAATATGATTGGAAAACCCCCTTTGCCATTGATATAACAGATAAGATCGACTTTACGAAAAAGTATCAGGATATCATGGCAATGGTGGAAGATAAAGCCGGGGTGGGCGGTATCTGGCGTAAAGTCTGGCTTGTGGCAAAATAAGAGAATCAAAACGGAAAACTACAGGAAAAGGAGAAAATATGTGTATGAGAAAATATGGTAAAATACTGTTCTTTCTTCTCGCCGGATTTGCTGTATTGACTCTTCGGGCAGAAGAGATAACAGTAAAAGGAAGCGATATTGTTATTGTGGCTCCTGATCCGGCAAAAAGCAAAATTGCTTATGATACGGGAAAGGCGGCTCTTGATCTCAAAGAACATCTTTTTCTCCTTACCGGTTCGGTTGTACCCATCGTACAGAAAAGTATTCCCGGGAAATTTGCCTTTATGCTCAATACTCCCGATCCTGCGGATAAAGGAAAGTTTGACTGGGGGGAGGCAAGATGGAGTATAACCGATAAAGGGATCTATTTTTATGGAAATCCGAAACTTGTCCCCAGGGCAACGGTAATGGATTCCATCAATTCCCTCTATTCTTTTCTGGAAAAAGATCTTTCCTTCCACTGGATCGCTCCCGGTAAAAACGGGATCGTCTGTCCCAAAAAACGGGAAAGTCTGACTTTGAAAAAGGGGATCAATTCCTTTAAGTTTCTTCTTGCCAAGCGGGGCTACCGTGCCGGGGCTCCCCGGAAAATCCAATATACAGGCGCAAAATTAAAAGGGTTCTTTGAAGGTATGGATCATATTTTCCCTGCGTCAAAGG
>JAFVRL010000015.1 GCA_017504325.1 Lentisphaeria bacterium
ACCTTTTTTGAGGTTTTGCAACAGTCCCTTTTTTTATGCCTGAAAGATGGAACCGTCTTTCAGAAGGCGCAGGGAAAGAGTTTCCCCGTCATAAAAACCGAAGGAGCGTTCAAAGCCGCCTTTGGGCAATGTGGCAGAACCGGGGTTGAAAATAAGGATCTTTTTCCCCTCTTTTTCAATCTCTTTACATACCGGAATATGGGTATGACCATGGACGAGGACAGTTCCACCGGAAACAGGGGGAAGAGTATTTTCATTCCATATATGACCGTGTGTCAGAAAAAACTGCATTTTTTCTGTATGGAGAAGCGCATAATCCCCCATCATGGGAAATTGCAGAAGCATCTGCTCCACATCTGCATCACAGTTGCCTCTTACGGCAAGGATGTTTTCCCTGATGCTGTTGAAATATTCCACGGTTTTCATGCAGTTGTACCCTCCGGGAAGAGGATTGCGGGGACCGTGATACAACGCATCCCCCAGAAAAACAAATTTATCTGCCTGCAGTTCCCGGCTTCTTTCAAAAATATATTCCATGGAAGAGGGATCTCCGTGGACATCGGAAAAAAAGAGAATTCGCATTGGATCAGATCCTTTCTCCGTTTTCAAGTATATCTTTCAGCAGGATCGTATTCATATAAAGCATCCTGGGCAGATGGAAAAATGTCTTCCATTTTCCTCCCTTGAGCGTATGCGTTACCTTTCCTTCCCGGTTCAGATAGGCGAACCATTCCGGGTACAGATCATCTTTGAATCTGCTCCAGGTATATTCATCCATCTCTTTGAATTTTTCAAGATAAAACTCTTCTTTTGTAAGTTTATATGCGTAAAGAAGCGCAATGAGTGCTTCACAATGAGGCCACCATAATTTCATATCCCATTGCAGTTCAAGATGGGGTTTATTGATGGCATCCATGAAATAATACAGACCACCGAACTCTTTATCTGTACCTTTTTCCAGGATCCCTTTGACGATGGATACGGCTTTTGCCGCAAGAACAGGATCTTTTTTCCGTTCTGCATACTGCATAACGAACCACATGGATTCCAAACCGTGTCCGGGATTGATGAAACGCCCTTCACAGCTTTCCAGATCAAAAGAGCCGTCTTCATTGATATTTTCAAAAAGCAAGCCCATTTCCGGATTCCAGAATTTATCCACAACGGTTCTTACCGCATGATCCGCCTGTGCTTCATACTGATCTGTCCCCAGAAGTTCTTTCATGGTGGCTGCAAGATTGGCAAGCATCATAAAGTGACCGTGGGAAAGTCTCTTCTTTTTTCCGGAAAGACTTTTTTCCCATTTGCCTTTGGGATCGTCCATTCTGCGGATGTAATTATCCATGGCGGAACACGCTTCCACTCTGTATTTTTCTTCCCCTGTCACATGATAAAGTGCTGCCGCCCCCATTGCTGCAAAGCAGTCGGAAAAGATATTGTAAGGGGCAACGGAAGGGATGCCTTCCCGGTTCAGGGCAAAATAATATGTGCCGTCTTCCGATTTTCCGTATTTTGTAAGAAAATCAAAGCCCTGCTTTGCCAGACGCAGACAGTTTTCCGATTGTTTCACATTTTTGTAAAACAGTGCGAACATATAGACAATGCGCCACTGCATCCACATGTATTTTTCTGTATCATAAACAGAACCGTCCCGGTCAAGACAGGTGAAATATCCGCCATATACAGTATCTTCACAATGCTGTTCCCAGAAGGGGATGATATTTTCCTGAAGTTCTTTTTCATACCGGGAAAGAGTTGTACGCAAATATTCTTTTGTCATTTTCATGCCTTCATCAAGTTGGATTCCAGAAGTGCAAAGGCACATGCCCATGCAATGGGAGCATTTGTCCAACCGGTATAAAGACTGTTTGCTCCGCCTTCAAAACGGTCACCGCCGCCCCATTGCCCTTTTTCCATATCATACATCCCCCGCCAGCAGCCGTAGAGATGTTTCTTTTTTGTTCTGTCCTGGATCCGGAGGAGAAGAGCAAGTACTTTCTGATATGCTTCTTCATAAGACGCATCCAGATATGCCATGTTCTGAAGTCCCAATACTGCCCAGTTCATTGTGTAAATGGTATCTGCAAGAGCTTTGCCGGAGGGAGCTTCATAATGTTCCGAGGGGATGCAGCCTGTTTCTTTATCCATTATGGCAAGGATCCTGTCTGCAAAAAGTTTGGCGCACCGGAAACTTTTTTCATTCCCTGTAACAGAATACGCACAGGAACTGCCGATGAGAGCATACCCGAATTCACTGGAGGTGAATTCCGATGCATTTTTTATAAGATATTCTTCATAAAGATCAATGAAGGAGAGATATTTTTTCTCTTTTGTCTCTTTATATGTTTCTGCCAGTGCCATGCAGACAAGAGATCCCCAGTGGGGAAGAAGTATCTTGCCCTGCCAGTAAAAACCATATTCTGTTTTCTCTTTTTCCGGTTCAGCTTCCCCTTTGAAATAGCTTATGGCACCAGGCAGTATTCTTTCTGCAAGAAGAAGTGCAAATTTTTTCATGCCGTATTTCTTATCCAGTGCCGGGAATCTTTTTGC
>JAFVRL010000181.1 GCA_017504325.1 Lentisphaeria bacterium
CTTACTTGTTTTCTGTGAGAGAAAATAAGTTCCCCGTCTTCACTGAATTCCAGATGGAAACACTGGGTGTTTCCGTGGGGAAATGAGTATTCTTTTCCGCCTTCAAGAGTGCCTTCGCAAACATAAAAGAAATGCAAAAGAGAGGGGGAGGAAGGCAGTTTTTCCAGATTGATATAGGCGTGTTCAATATAGCCTACCTTCTGGATGATCTTGTGACCTGTCCGGATATTTTTCATACATTTTCCCTTCTATTGAAATCCGTAATATATTATAACTATTTATGAAGATATTACAAGTCTGTTATTCTTGAATTTTCCGTAAAAGTATATATAATATGTATAAGAACTGTAAAACATAAATAAAACAGGAGAAATTTTTTATGAAAAAGAGATTTACCCTTATTGAACTATTGGTTGTAATAGCCATCATCGCCATTCTTGCAGGGATGCTTCTTCCCGCGCTGGGAAAAGCAAGGGATCTTGCAAGAAGGACAAGCTGTATCAACAGACTCAAACAATACAACCTTTTCCATGCGATCTATGCGGATAATTACAAGGAGTGGGTACCCGGTCAGATGGGAATGGGCGGCGGCCCCTACAGATGGATCCCCATTGATCTTTATAAAGATGTGGGGATCGCCAATGCAAGTCTTTCTCTCAATACTTTCAAATGCGACAGTGCCATGGCATACAGAGAGAAAACCGGTATGGCGAAGAATCCCCCTACCAATCAGACCTATATCATGTTTGCCAAAATCCCGCATGAAAAGCTGTATAAGAAAAAAGTGGATTGGATTTCCCGGAAAGTGGATAACGGCAAAGGCGGACTTGTAAACTTTTTCAAGCCTTCCAGTGTGCCCCATCCTTCTGCATTGTGTATGCAGAGATGCAGTACGCAATATGACAGCGGTACTTATTACCCCATTCACGGGATGAATTATCCCATGTCTTTTGTGGATGGACAGGCGATCGTTGTTCCCTATTCCGGATTAAGTCCCAGTGTCCGTATCTACGGAATGTATGATCACGCAAGATGGTGGCCCAATAACGGACACCCGGATAAAAAAGAAGACCCCAACTGGTGGTAATGAGAATATAAAAAAAGGATAAAAAATGAAAAGAATCATTGCTGTTATTTTGTTGGCGTTTCTGGCGTGTACTCTCCACGCCTTTGATATTGTAAAGGATGGAAAAACTGTTTCCATCAATATTCCGGAAAAAGCTTCCGAGGCGGAAAAATTTGCCAAAAAGGAATTGGAGACTTTTCTTGCAAAAATCACCGGAACGAAAGTAAATGGACTTCTTCCCGGAAAGATCCTTCTGGGGACTCCCAAAAGCAGAAAAGATCTGCCTGCAAAAATGGTAAAGAAATTAGCTCAAAGCAAAAATGATGCTTTCTATCTCTATGCCCCTTCCAACGAGGTGCTTTATATTGCCGGAAAAGACCCAAAATGTGTACTCTATGGAGTGCATGAACTTCTGGAAAAACTTGGTGTACACTTTTTCTACCCCGGAGAACTTGGAGAAGTGATCCCGCAGAAAAAAAATCTTTCCTTATCCAAAGTGGATGATTATCAGAACGCAAGTTTTCAGTTCCGTACATTCAATGTATGCGGAACAAGCAGTAATTTCCCCTCCACCTTTATCTGGATGGCACGCAATAAAATGCACGTTGGGGGCGGTAGGGACTGGCAGCTGCCGATGTACCGTACAAAAGCCGATAAACAGAAATTCCGGGATATGCTGGGAGTCGGAAATTATGCCGGTGGGCATGAGTGGGCAGTAAGAGCCATTCCCGTAAGTATGTATAAAGAGCATCCGGAATACTTTATTTTGCGGAAAGGCAAAAGAGTCTGGCAGGGGAGAGTGGAACGCTGTTATTCAAATCCCGAAGTCAAACGCCTTGCTGTTGAATATTACAAAAATGCTTTAAGAAAAGATCCGGATGCAAAAATCTCTATTATTGCCCATGATGCCTCCGATGCGTTCTGCGAATGTGCAAACTGTAAGAAACTTGGCACATATAATGGCAAATTTTCTATTTCCAATCTTTTCCACGGATTCAAAAAAGAGGTATTGGATGAAGTCATAAAAGAGTTTCCCGATGCGGTGATCGAAATTTTTGCCTACTGGAATTACCGTCCCGTTCCGGAAAATCCCGCCATAAAATATAATTACAGAAATGCCTCTATCCTTTATGCCTCACACCAGAGATGCAATGCCCACTCTTTCACAGAAAAAAATATCTGCAACAAATCTTTTGTGGATGAGATGAATTCCTGGAAGGATCGCGCACCTGCTTTCGGTATCTATGATTACCGGTATGATGCCCCTAATTATTATGTGCCGTATGAATGGGTCATTGCGGAAGATTTCCCCATTTTCAGAAAGATGAATGTGATCCGGTGGCGGGATGAAACCTGTTCCTTTGAAGGATATAAGGAAAACGATCCTTACGCAAAAGACCGGGCAAAATCCAACTGGCAGGGGCATTATATGTCAGCAAAAATGCTGTGGAACAGCACGCTTGATCCTGTAAAACTTATGGATAAAACCTATGATATTTACTATGGCAAGGCTGCTTCCATAATGAAACAGTATCACGCTTACCGTAAACAGTTATGGGATGCCGCCCCCGGGCACAGTGCCATCGGCGGAATGGAAAGAACAGCCTACTGCCTTCTCACCCCCGGTGCGGAAGAAAAACTTATTGCTTATCTGGATGCGGCTTTGAAAAAGGCAGATACGGAAAAAATAAAGAAACGTATCATGCAGGACAGAGATTTCCTGCTCCGGTACTGGAAGAGCGGTGCAGATAAACTCAAAAAGCGTCTTTCCGGAGCCAAAGAGATCCTGCCGGAATATAATGACGGCAAAATCATTATTGACGGGAAACATGATGAGAAAGTATATCTGAAAGCCCGTACAGTAACGGATCTTGTCACCCGGGAACAGAAGGAAGCCGCCGAAAAGACCTTTATGCGGGTCGCCTACGATAAGGATTTCCTGTATATTGCTGTCAATGCGGAAAACAAAAAGGCATGGAGCAAAGTAAAAGCGGATGCAAAAGAGCATGACGGGGCAGTATGGAGCGATGATTCCATTGAATTGCAGATCGTTCCCCCGGATCAGGATGGAAAGTATTATCACATTATCGTCAATACACTTGGAACGGTATATGATTCACAATGCTTTGCCAGTACCTTTGACAGAAAATGGTCTTCCAAAGCGGAAGTGAAAGTGGGATATGCTGATAAGGTATGGAACTATGAAATAAAGATCCCCTTCGCAACTCTGGGTTCAAAGCCCGGTGCTTTGCCCTGGAGACTGCATTTGATGCGAACCGTCACCAACTTACAGCCTCCCACAACTTCCGAATGGACTGCTCTTGACGGGATGCGTCCCTATCAGAGTGATTCCTACCGCAGAATGGTATTCGGTAAAGATCTTATCCGCAACGGGAATTTTGCCGTTCTTTCCAAAACAAAAATCAACGGGAAAGAGGTCATGTTCCCAAAAGGATGGAGTCTTGCGGGAAGTGATAAATTTAAGATCATCAAAAGTTCCACAGGCAATCAGATCTGGACAAGCGGCAACTTCAATACCGGGTTCGGCGTTCCCAAAGGATTGGAAAGCGGGAAGAATTATCATCTTGTGATCCGGGCAAAAGGGAAAGGCACGATGAGCATCGGCACCTGGAGCTGGGAGGGATATAATCCCCGAACCAATCACAGAAGATTACATTCTCCCAAATACCAGTTGACAGATGAGTATAAAGACTATACCTTTACTTTCCCCTGCCTTCCCAAAGAATATTATGTGGTATTGTGGATCTACGGGACAAAGACTATTGAGAATGTATCCTGTACAGTAAAATAACAGAAAAGGAGAAAAAACCATGAAAAAACTCATTTTAGCAGCATTGTGTGCCATGTGTGTTCTGCCTGTGACCGCACAGCAGAAAAAAGAAGTAAAAGTTCCTGCCGTTACCGTAAACGGCGGAGATTTCAAAGAATTGGCAAAAGTCAAGATCAATGGTAAGGAACAACAATTCGTAAAAGGCTGGAATTACTATTCCGGCAAGCCCTTCAAAGTGGAAAAAGGAGCTTCAGGGACATACGAAGTAACTACGGATGGTTGTTTCGGCGGTGGTTTCGGGGTTCCAAAAGGATGTCCGGAAGGGTATGATTACAAAGTAACCATTACCGCCAGAGGCAAGACTCTTTCTTTGCGTACCTGGAGCTGGGAGGGATATAATCCCCGAACCAATCACA
>JAFVRL010000182.1 GCA_017504325.1 Lentisphaeria bacterium
CACTGTTGACCACACGGGCGGCGATCCCCAGAGAGCCTCTCTGAAAATAACCGTTCACCCTGTAGCGTACCGACTGGGCGTTTTCCTCCAGTTTGATGGACAGGGCAAGGTCAAGTTCCTTTTTTTCTTCCAGTTCCAGCCGCTGACGCCTTGTTATGATGCTGAAAAGAAGCTGCTGGATATCCACCGGAGTAAGGGAGGGCAGATCAAGAGGACGCAATGCCCCATTGATCCGGAGGGTGGGACGGGTCCCGGCTGTCAGGTGCAGGTCGCTGGCATGAAAGGAGTGGGCATATTTGAGAAGTGTTTTCATATCTACGGAATTTCTGTCATCGGCATTGCTGCCGTAGTAGGTCTTGAATGTATCCACTCCGGTTTCCATGCCTTTGAGCAGAAGTTTGAATTCATCCGGATTATCCACGCAATCCAGCGCATTGGAAAGGGTGATCAGATTATCTTTGTAGAGTTGGAACACGGCTTTGTTGAAATTCTGCATACCTGAAGCTGTCTGCCGCTTCAGTGTCTCCTCCAAACCGCCGAAGTCCCGTTCCCCAATCATTTTTTTCACTGTGGGGGTTGCCGGAAGCAATTCCAGAACAGGGTACATCGCGGAATCTTTTTTTGCCGGGATGAGCCGCTGGGCTATGACAGCGTTGAGACATTGACCGATATCTTCCGAAGCCTGCTGACGCATAGCTTCCGGAAACATGCTTACGATACGCTCCACCGCTTTCACTGTATCGGAGGTGTGGACTGTGGCAAGTACAAGATGACCGGTCATTGCTGCTGTCATGGCGGTCTGCATGGTTTCCACATCCCGCATTTCCCCCACTACGATCACATCCGGGTTTTCCCGCAATGCGCTGCGCAGAGCATCCGCAAACATCTCCCGTTTGCTGATTTCCCGCTGGGAGATCCGGCAAAGTTCATCTTCAAACAGATATTCCACCGGGTCTTCCAGTGTGAGGACATGCCGGTAGGAGTTTCTGTTGATATGATTGATCATTGCTGCAAGAGTTGTGGATTTTCCGCTTCCTGTGGAACCGGTAATCAGGATAAGTCCCCTTTTGCAGTTACAGAGATTTTTCAGAAACGGGGCGGGCAGGTGCAGATCTTCAAAAAAGATGTTTCCGCCACGCCGGATGGGACGCACCGCCAGAGCCGGACCGGAAAGTGTTGTAAAAAAGTTGATACGGAAACGGATGCCTTCAAGAGTACAGGATGTATCAAAACTCTCCTTTTCAATATAGATATTCTCCTCTTCCGGATTTAGGATACTCTGACGGAAATGATTGATGTTTTCTGTATCCACAACAATGTCCCCCGGGGAGACAGTCCCCTGCAAGCGCATTGCCGGGACTTTTCCAGCGTTGATGAAAATATCGGAAGCACCTTTGCCGGTGGCTTGTAAAAGCAGTTCTTTCAGCATAAATCATTCTCTTTCTTATTTCTTTTCCCCGGTAAGGACGGAAAGTCTTTTTCTGATGGAGTTGCATTCATCGGGAAGATAGATCTTTTTCGTCAGTTCCCGTTCAAGAAAGCAGATCGCATCTTCCGTCCTCTCCTGCCGGATGAGAAGATCTGTATAGAGAAGAAGGATCTGTATGTTGGCTTTGGCTGTGATAACAGGGCCGTTTTCAAAATATTTTCTGCAGAGGATCTCCATTTTTCCCGGATCGGGGATGTGCAGCGTGTAGAGTTCCGCAAGAAAGAAATTCAATGCAGGATCCAGGGGATACTCATTCAGGAGAGTGCAAAGACTTTCTTCCGCTTCTTCATATCTTCTCTGCATGATGAGATTCCGGGGGTGGGAGAGAAGCGGGGCAGCCTTTTTCAAATATCTTTTCGGTGCAAGTAAAAAATCTGTGAACCAACTTATGACTCCCGGCAGATATGCCTGAACAAGACATACACCGAATCCGAAACTCAGGATCATGGCAACACAGAGAAAGAAAAATTTTTCCATACTTGCCTGCTGCGGCAGAGTCCGTATTTTTATGCTTGCCAGAATTGCTCCGGTAAGAAAGAGCAAGGTCAGAACAACGATGATGATTTTTTTTACATGATCCTGAAACTGTGCCAGCAGTACAGTTTTCTCTTTTCTTTTTTCATTCCGGTACATTCTGCGCTCCACAACTGTTCATAATCTTGAAACGGAAGGGTTCATAATAAGATAACTGTGTTTGCAGAATTTACAACCCGGACAGTCGTTTTTTTACAGAAATTGTTTTATTGTAGAAAAATAATTTACAGATTCCGGGGTAAAACTTTTTACTTTTTTTATTGTCTGTATTGACAAATCACAGATTTTGTGATATAGTTTAAAGATTAAAACAATTTAGATTATGAATAAATCAATAAAAACATAAATCAGAAACAAAGGGAAAGAGACGGATGCCCGGCTCTTTCCGGAACCGGAGAAGAAGATCTCCCGGAGGAAAAATGAAAATGAATAAACAGTTCAGTAAAGTGACATGCATTGCTGCCGGACTCCTTATGTTTGCCGGAGCAGCTCTTTGCGGTCAGGAAAAGGGAAAAGCTCCCGGAAAAAAAGCTCCTGCAATGCCCAGTCCCACTGTGGGAGTGGCAAAAGTATTTACTGCCGAAGATGTTCTGGTACGCAACTATGTGGGACAGACGGTTTCTGTTGCCGTTGTGAATGTTGTACCCCGGGTGTCCGGCGAAATCATGAAAGTGGGATTTGCTGACGGCGCACATGTGAAAGAAGGTCAGGTACTTTACAAACTCGATCCCGTACAATATGATGCCACGGTGAAAAGCTGTGAAGCAAAAATAGCTGAATGTAAAGCAAAATATAATTACGCATTGAGCAGTTATGAGCGTAACAATGCTCTGATGAAACAGAATGCTGTAAGCAGGGATGCCTGGGAAAATTCCCGTTCCGCCATGGAAGGGAGCAAAGCCGCCCTCCTCGCTGCGGAAGCCGCCCTTATTTCTGCAAAAGATAATCTGAAAAATACTACCATCATCGCTCCCATCGACGGGATCGCAGGTGTGACCAACTTTACAAAAGGCAACTATATCACCCCCTCTTCCGGAGCCCTTGTTACTATTGTTCAGGTTGCTCCCATCCGTGTTCGTTTTGCCATGAGTTCTGCGGATCTTCTCTCCATATTTGATTCTCTCAAGGATATGAAGACAAATACTACTGTGAAAGTGACTCTTGCTGACGGTACTCTTCTCAAAGAAAACGGTAAAGTGGAATTCCTCAACAACGAAGTCAACCGCAAGACCGACTCCATTCTTCTGTATGCAAAATTCTCCAATAAAAATTTGCATCTCTATCCCGGTATGACTGTAAGAGTTACCGTCCGTAAAGATCTGCACAAGAAACTTCCTGCTGTGCTTCCTTCTGCTGTGATGCATGACGGCAAGACGGCTTTTGTGTATGTAGTAGGCGCAAACAATATCCCTGCAAAGCGTGCGATCGTTCCCGGCAACAGTAACGGACAGCGGGTTCTGATTGAAAAAGGTTTGAAGGCAGGGGAAACTGTGATCGTTGCCGGGACAAACAAAGTCTATCCCGGTGTACCTGTTAAACCTGTGATGGAGAAGTAAGAAATGTTTTCAAGGATCTTTATTGAACGGCCCCGTTTCGCCATCGTCATCAGCGTGGTGATGGTCATTGCCGGGCTTATCAGTTTGTATAAACTGCCGGTTGCGGAGTATCCGGAGATCGCCCCTCCCACATTGCATGTATCTGCCACCTATACCGGTGCCAGTGCGGATGTGATCACCCAGACTGTCGCCATGCCTCTGGAAGACCAGATCAACGGTGTGGATGACCTTCTCTATTTCTCCTCCACAAGTGACAACTCCGGTAACTATTCCTGCGAAGTCACCTTCAAGAGCGGTACCGATACGGATATTGCCATGGTGAACTTGCAGAATGCCATCAAGCGTGCTGAACCCAAACTTCCCACGGAAGTTATGCAGATTGGTGTAACGGTAACCAAACGCGGCGGCGACATTCTTGCAGCCGTGGCTTTCCTTACAGATAACAGTACACTTGATTTGATGCAGCTTAACAACTATGTGGATGCCAATATCAAAGACGCGCTCACCCGTTTGGAAGGGGTTTCCAATGCGGATGTGATGTCCATCAAAGAATACTCCATGCGTGTGTGGCTTGATCCCCTGCGTATGTCCGGTCTGGGGATCTCTGTAAGGGATGTGATCGCCTCTATCGAATCCCAGAATGTTCAGGCTGCTTCCGGTTCTATCGGTGCGGAGGAAAGTAATAAATACCTTTATTACAAACTCAACGTCCAGGGCAGATTGAAAACTGCTTCCGAGTTTGAAAATATCATTATCCGCCGGGATACCGACGGAAGTATCGTAAGACTTAAAGACATTGCCCGTGTGGAAGTGGGTTCCAGTTCCTATGCGGGAAGCTGTAACTTTATGGGTAAAGAGGTCGTAGGGGTTGCTATTTACCGTACTCCGGAAGCCAATGCTCTTGCCACCATGAACAATGTGAAGGCCGAACTGAAAAAATGGGAAAACCGTTTCCCCAAAGGGGTAAGTTACAAGATCGCCTACGATCCCACACAGTTTATTCAGGTGACACTTAATGAAATCATTACCACCATTGTTGTGGCTCTTCTTCTTGTTGTTCTCATCACCTGGCTTTTCCTTCAGGATTGGCGGGCTACTCTTGTGCCTTCCATTGCCATTCCTATTGCTCTTATCGGGACATTCCCCTTCATGTATGCCCTTGACTACAGTATCAACCTTCTGACCATGTTCGGGCTTATTCTTGTTATCGGTTCACTCTGCGACGATGCTATCGTTGTGGTGGAAAACTGTCAGGCATTGATGCAGAGGGAGAAACTTTCCCCGAAACAGGCTGCCATCAAATGTATGGAACAGATCACAGGAGCCATTATTGCAACGACACTTGTGACGGTTGCGTGTTATGCTCCGCTTGCCTTCTATGGAGGTATGGTTGGAGCCATTTATATGCAATTTGCTGTGACTATGTGTATTTCCCTGTGTCTTTCCACAGTTGTGGCAATGACTTTGAGTCCTGCTCTCTGTTCCATTATTCTCCGGCCTCCTGCTGAAAAGCCCCATAAGATCTTTGCTCCGATCAACCTTGTTATTGACGGCGGCAGAAAATGGTATCTTTTCCTTGTGCGTCTTGTTGCCCGCAGAGCCATTGTGACGGTCATACTTTTTGCCGCCGCCTGTACTCTTATCTACTTCCTCTTCTTCCGCATTGACAACTCCTTCCTGCCGGATGAAGATAAAGGGGTCATCTTTGCCAACGTGGAACTGCCTTCCGGAGCATCAGTAGCCCGTACCAATAAGGTAATGGAGGAGATGGAAAAGATCGTTATGACTGTTCCCGGGGTAAAATCCACTCTTATCGTTTCCGGTATGAGTCTTATGTCCGGTAGGAGTGAAAACGTGGGTATGGCGTTTATCGACCTGAAAGACTGGGCGGAAAGAACCACTCCCGATCTCCAAATCGGTGCCATCCAGAGAACATTGCAGGCAAAACTTGCCTCCATTACAGATGCCTCCTTCATTCTCTTTACTCCGCCCGCCATCATGGGGTTGGGGCTTTCCGGAGGTGTGACAGGAAATATCTGCGGTATCGGTGATGTGCCGCCTGCGGAACTTTCCGCCAATATGAAACGCCTTGCCATGGAACTTATGAGCAAGCCGGAAACATTGTACGCCATGACTCCCTATAATGCCGATACTCCCCAGCTTTATCTGGACATCGACCGGGAAAAAGCGGAAACTCTGGGAGTTGCCACAAGCAGCATCTACTCC
>JAFVRL010000183.1 GCA_017504325.1 Lentisphaeria bacterium
GCAAACAGCCCTCTCTCCATTCTCTACAGAGAAAATTCAGCAGAAGCAGAAAAGTTGCAAATCCCTTTGACACAAGGGGTTTTACGCAAGAAATAAAAAACTCCGAATCAGAGGGCTGACTCGGACGGAGAATACAAAATGGGGTGCTAGATGGGATTTGAACCCACGACCTCCTGGGCCACAACCAGGCGCTCTAACCAACTGAGCTACTAGCACCATTATAGATGCATCAAAACGGATAAATTCAAACTCATTAACCGGATGATGCACTTAATATATACCGTTTTTCTCTTTTTTCACATGTATTTTGATATTTTTTTCAATTTTTCTTTATAATTCAATATATTCCATGCCGCAATACTCAAAAAATAAACCGCCACTCCTTTTTTGAATGACGGTCTATCTCTTTTTACAAGCTGCAATAACACAAAAAATCAGATTTATTCCGCTTTTATTGCCGACACATCGTCAATAAAAAGCATATCCCCTTTTTTCAAATTCTTTGTGCTTATCACAACTGAAAATCTGTTTACTTTTTCCGGAATCGTAATCTCTCCGGAAAATTCTTCCCAGTTATTACCCAATGCCTTCTTTTCCTTCAATACAGGTATTCCTTTGGCATAATCGAATCCTCTTACGTCCGGTGAAGAATACTGGACTTTACAGAGAACGTTTCCTGAAGTCTTTTTCACCTTCACGCTTATTTTATATTTCTCTCCCGCTTTGATTCCCGCGACCGGGAAAAGAAAATATCCGTTTCCATCTTTTATGACTCCGGCGGTATCATCGGAAAAGCCAACATTTTTTCCCACCGCCTTGAAAAATTTTCCCGGCATATTTTTCGCTCCTCCGAACTGGAAATCCGCCTTGCATAATACGATATTGCCGGAAAGGACTTTTTCATTTGTCAAAATATTTCTGCCGCCGAATACTCCTTTGGGGATTTTTTCATTTTTATCTGTTTTACTTATGTTTACAGCAGTTTTCAAAAGGGCATTTTTACTGTTGTCCTCTTTCATTTTCTGCCATTTTTCCATGGCATCCTTCAAATGAGGGGCAACTTTTGCTTCCCCTTCAAACAAACTGAATACCTCCACTTTGTCAATAAGGATGCTGTCTTCTTTACCTGTTCCCGTATAAGTGAGAAGCGGACAAAGATATGCGGAAGTTTCCGGGATCTCACGGACAAAAAGAGTTGCTCTTTTCCAGCCGTTGCCCAAATCTTCATTGTAAGGAGCGGAAATGATCATAGAGTGATTATGCCATTTTCCTTTGGCATTTTTCCACTGGATACGCAAAATCCCGCCGCCTTTACCTGATTTTTTGCTTACGGCACGCACTACATAGACTTTTCCCTGCTGCACACGCACATTGGCGTGGATACTACCTCCGGGCTTTCCGGAAATTTTTATTGCCGTACCGTTGTCGATCCCCATGCCTTTTGCCAGAGAAACAGTTACATCACTTGTTTTATTTTTATAGAGAATCCAGTAAGGAACATTTTTCACTTCTACACAGGCAGGTGCAACAGCTATATCCTCTTTTTTCTTCTTTGTCCCCTCAAAATCCCCGTTATAGAGAAGGTTTTTCAATGTCTTGTCTTTCCGGATACGATCCATGGCAAATGCGTGGGGATCTTTGGCAAAAAGCACAGTTTCTTCAATGCCGGGGATCGCCATACCGATATAAGGGCTGGGGATCTCCGGAGATTTCAGAAGGTTCTTTTCCTGCCATCCGTGGGTGGAGGGAACAGGAGAATATTTCCTTAAATAGCCGTTATAAGTCCAGGAATATTCATCGGAAAAATCAACAGCAAAGGTAAGATTGCGCCGGAAATAATCCAACTGGCTCAACCCCTCTTTTTCCCTTGCCTGCGTTGTATCAAAGCCATCTTTTTTTCCATAATAGGCAGAAAGATATGTTGCCACCGCCAAACTGGTCTGTTCCCGGAGTTTTTTATGATTTTCCGGAGCGAGGAGACGCTTGTAACGCACATCCATCATGCCCCGTAAAGCACAGAAATCAGTAAAATTCTTTGCTCCATACCCCCGTTCCTCCATACCGTCAATGATCCTTGCGGTGGGGGGCAGAGCGTCATAGATCCCATTGATGAATGCAACAAGAAGTCCGGTGGTACACGCTTCCAGTCTTCCTTTCGTATCCGGCATACCATCGGCAAAACCGAACATGAGATCCAGCCAGAAGAAACAGAATATATCAATATCCGGAAACTCCTTTGCCACTGCACGCATCCATTGCTGTCCTCTTTTGCGAGCCATCTGCCATGCTTCTTCATGACTTCTTCCACATTCAGTCCGGTAGAGGAATTTCTGCTGATTGCCGTAATCTTCCAGGTCAAACCGGATCCCTTTGCATCCCCCCTGTTTTGCCACATACGCCATTACAGAAAAGTTGTTGCAGACGATTTCCCAGAATTCATCATCAAAAAGATCAAATTCCCCGGTGAAGGAGGAGGCACTTGTATCCAGAAAGTTGTATTTGAATTTTTTTGCCTTTTTATGGATGTTCTGCAAACTTTTTATCTCTTCAGAATACCACTCTTTCTGAAATCTGGTTTTGGAAAACCATTTCCATTCCAGATTCAATCTTTTACCGTCAGGAAGTTTCACGTTTTTGGAAGTAATGATATTCACCCCGTCATAACCCGGCAGCCATTTTTCTTCCAGTTCCCCCAGATATTTTTCCACATTTGCCGGAGTAAATCCGCTGTTGCCGAAACTGATGATCTTTTTCTTTACTTCCTTACCGAGTGTATCCTTGCCGGACAAAGTGCAAAATGTCCCGGCAAGAACCAGAGCCAGAAAAACGAGTGTAAAACAGTTCTTTTTCATAATGGCCTTTCTGTTTTTGATTTACTGTGTAACTACACCGAAATAATAACGCACATTGGGAGAATACCCGCTGTTTGTCCCCGGTCCCTTGCTGTTATAGAACCACCGGTATCTTTTTCTGAATTCCGCCGCCCCGTAAGCTCCAACACTTCCGTCAGCATGCTGCACATTGGCTTTTTTGGAGTGCCGCAGGTGGACAGCATTGGCGGTGGCGGTATTGGAACTCTGCCAGGAGTAACAAGCCATCTGCCGCTGTTTTTTATCTTGAGCAGCAACAGTTCCTGCAAGAGTATCGGTGTACATGATTTGCATACTTGGGGGAATGGGGGTGGAACCAGTGTAACTGTACATTTTGGTCAATGTTCTCATTTTATGATAAGTTTTTGAATAGGTTGACCCGTAGGTGGTATTACAGGTTCCGTAGGTAAGAGAGTTGTAGTTCAGGTTATCGGAACTGAATTTGTTGGGATAAAAGGAGGGACAGACCGCTATATTCATATTCTTTATATAGCCGCTGTTTCTATATAGTACGAAGGCATAAAATGACGGATTGGTAATGGAGTTTCCGGGAAAGAAATCCTGATAATCATCCGCATAAACCTGAATGGTCAACGCCACCTGTTTCTGATTGTTGATGCACTGTGTGGCAAACGCCGCCTGTCTTGCTTTGTTCAACGCAGGAAGAAGCATCCCTGCAAGAATGGCGATGATGGCAATAACCACCAGAAGTTCGATCAATGTAAAATATTTTTTCCGCATATCACTTGTTTCCTGTATTTTATTTCCATTTTTTACACGCGATCCATATAACACCGTATTCCATTTCCATAAGGTACTATAAAACACATTTTTAAAAATACAAGATTTATTGCTTGCATTATAATTCTGAAAAATTGCACTATAAATCTCAAACTGAAACTATACAGCAGTATTGCATAAAAAATCCGGCTGTACAGCCTCGGCAGTGAACAACCGGATCTTATATATTGCTGACAGGATACAGCCGATCAGTAATTTTTGTCGGCGTATTCCACCCAGCCGCCTGCTTTCACAAGAGCTGCGTCAAAACCGCTGATCTCATAGGAGCAGGTCATGGAATCTTTGTCATTGGAGATGGTAAGAGTACCGGCTTCAAAATCTGTAACACATTCGGCGGGGGTGCCGGCAAAGCGTTTGAAGATCTCATCAATGGTCTCTTCCGGCAATGTAACAGCCATAAGACCGCAGTTGAACATGTTTTGACGGAAAATACGGGCAAAGTTTACAGCAATGACAATATTGATGTCGTTGTATTCCAATACCCAGGGGGCATGTTCCCGGGAGGAACCGCAGCCGAAGTTGGCACGGGTCACAATGACACTTTTACCTTCAATATCTTTTTTGGGATCGAATCCGGGGAGGATCAGATCTTCCAGACAATAGGGTTTCAAGGCACTTTTGGTAGATTCCGTAAGATATTTTGCAGGAATGATCTCATCTGTATTGATATCGGAACGGTCAAGGAAAAGGATTTTACCGTTGAAGTTTTTCATTTTTCACCTTCTGATTGGCTTAATCTTTGAAAAGGGGGGAATTTTTGATCTCGCCTGCGATGGCGGCAGAAGCGGCAGAAGCAGGACTCATAAGATGCACCATACCGCCTTTACCCATACGGCCGTTGAAGTTACGGTTTGTGGTACTGGCACATACCTCTCCTTCAGCAAGCACACCATTACTCATTCCCAGACAGGCTCCGCAGGTGGCATTTGTCACACAGAATCCGGCATCGGCAAAGATCTTGATCAATCCTTCATCTTCCGCCTGACGGTAAATATCGCATGTGGCAGGGGAGACAATGGCACGCACCATGGGGTGAACGGTTTTGCCTTTTACGATCTCAGCGGCAATACGCAGGTCTTCGATCCTTCCGTTTGTACAGCTTCCGATATAGATCTGGTCGATCTTTGTTCCTTCCATTTCCCGGATGGTCTTTACCTGATCGGGCTTGTAGTTTACCGTCATCACAGGTTCGATCTCAGCGGCATTGATCTCAATGACCTTTACATAATTTGCATCAGCATCGGGCAGCCATTTGGAATATTCTTTGAGGGCGGCTTCTTTCGAGGTAAATTCATCTTTGATGAAGGGCCACAGATAATCTACAGTGACCATGTCAGGGTAACAGATACCGCAGGTCGCCCCGGCTTCGATCGCCATATTGCAGAGGGTCATTCTGGAATCCATTCCCATAACTTCCACACCTTCCCCGGCAAATTCGATCACATGGTCGGTAGCTCCGTTGACAGTGAGAAGTTTGATGATCGTAAGGATCAGGTCTTTGGCATATACACCATTACGCAGTTTGCCCTTTACATCAATTTTGATGGTCTTGGGTTCGCGCATGATGCAGACTCCTTTAAGGATACCCACTTCCAGGTCGGTAGTTCCCACACCTGCGGCAAAGGCACCGAAGGCACCGTGGGTACAGGTGTGGGAGTCACCCATGATAATGGTGTAACCGGGACGGACAAAACCCTTTTCAGGGAAGATGGCATGACAGACACCATTTCTGCCGATGTCGAAAAAGTCTTTGATATTGTGTCTGCGTGCCCAGTCACGCAAAGTTTTGCCCTGAAGAGCGGTCTTGGAATCTTTTGCGGGGGTCACGTGGTCGATCACCGCTTTGATTTTTTCTGCGTCGTAAACGCGGTCCTTGCCTTTTTCAACAAGGTCGTTGATGGCAATAGGGGTTGTGATCTCATGGCAGAATACTCTGTCCAGAGAAAGCACAAATACGCCCTCTGCGGGGGTATCCTTGCAATGTGCGTCAAAGATCTTCTGTGCAACAGTCTTTCCCATTTTTTTCTCCTGTGATGATATTGATAAAACGATTATTTTGACAGTATCTTATTAATATAGCATAAAAAAAAGTTTTTTTCAAGCATTTTTACCACTTGACAAAAGAAAGGCGGAACGCAAAACATAAATTGCCGCCCGGAAACAGAAACGGATGGCAGCGATCCGTAAACGGGATCGGCATTTTTTTTCTTTTAAGGTGCGGAAAAATAAAAAAGGAGCCGGCACATATCCCTTCAGAAAGATATGTCCCGCCCCCTTACAGCAGCATGAAAGCAGATTCACTCGGCAAGAGAATACTCTTCCTCCTCCCGGTTTTTTCTCAATTCCGCTTCCAGTTTCTCTTTCGCCTCTGCAAGATAGTTTTCCAATCCTGTCAGAAAATCCGCATACCTTTTTCTGATTACTTCGGGGCGCGGGGCTACTTTGATCACTTTTTTGCGTTTGTTCATGTTTTACTCCTTTTTTGTTTTCATTTTTTACTTCCCGTACGGTAAGACAGAAAAAACAAAAATTTGTTCCATAAAATTTTTCCGTCAAAGAGCTTTTTTCTGAAAAAACTGCCGTCCGCTGTTTTTTGAAGCCTGTACTACCCTGTTTATACCCGGACAGCCGTTTTCTCAAGAGAAATCTGTAAAAAAATCCCGGTTATCCCATATTTTTCACATTATACTCAATAAAACAGGCAGAAAACTCTGCTTGCATCCGGAAACAAGCAGAGTTTCCTGATCGGAATATATATGAAAATATGGGATAGCTGTGGTAAAAAATAAAAAAAAATGATTTTTTTCTTTCATTAATTTGCAAAATCAATCAAATTGTGTCATATTAATAA
>JAFVRL010000184.1 GCA_017504325.1 Lentisphaeria bacterium
CCGCGTATTACAGAACGGAAGAAAAACTCGTTTATAAATTCATCTCCCCCCGCCCCGTTTTTGCCTATGACAATACAGGAAGTCTTTTTTTAAACAGTGCCAATATACTTATTCCCCGGATTCCGGAAATAAGCATAAAATCTCTTCTTGCCATTCTCAATTCCAAAGTTCTGGCATTTTATTATTCCGTCAACTTCGGAGACCTGAAAATACTCAAAAACAATCTTCAAACCCTTCCCCTGCCCGCTCTGACTGCTGAAAAGGACAGGTGGATGAGTTCCATTGTTGACAAAATATTGGAAGGAAAAATCATTGATGATGATCTTCTGCAAAGAGAGATCGCTCATTTATACGCTTTGACCGATGCCCAATACTCCCATATTGAAAAAACTCTCTCTTTTTTACAGAAAAAAGTTGCAATCCCGGGCAGTAAAAAGTAAATTATCCATACCTGTTTTTTTAATGGAAAGGAATACAGAATGACAGATATAAAAGAAATCGCATGCAGAGCAAAAGAAGCCTCCCGTAAAATGAAACAGCTTTCCGGAGAAGCAAGGACTAAAGCCCTTTTTCTCATGGCAGAAAAACTTGCCTCATGCAAAGAAGATCTCTTCCGGGCAAATGCGGAAGATCTTGCCGCCGCACCGGGTCTTACAGATGCTTTCCGCAAAAGACTTGCCGTGACGGAAAAGATTTTTTCCTACATGATGAACCGTCTGAAAGAGGCCGCTGCATTGCCGGATGCGGCAGGAAAAATACTGGAAGGAAAAAAAATGCCTTCCGGTCTTCAGGTACAGAAGATCGCCATTCCCATCGGTGTGATCGCCATTATCTATGAAGCCCGTCCCAATGTGACAACCGATGCTGCCGCTGTCGCATTGAAAAGCGGCAACGCAGTGATCCTGAAAGGCGGTTCTGAATCCATCCGTACCAATAAAGTTCTTGCCAGAGCCATGCGGGAAGCTGCAAAAGAAGCAGGAATGCCGGAAGATGCTGTCATCCTTATTGAACGCACCGACCATGAAGCTGTCGCAGAACTGCTCAAACAGGATCAATACATTGATCTTATCATCCCCCGCGGCGGTAAAAGTCTTATCAAAGCCATTGCAGAAGGTACAAGGATCCCGGTACTCAAACACTACGACGGGATCTGTCACCAATATATTGCAGAAGATGCCGATACACAAATGGCAGTAAAACTTATTGTCAACTCAAAATGTCAGAGAGTGGAAGTATGCAATGCACTTGAAACATTGCTCGTTGATGCCGGATGTGCCGCAAAGATCCTGCCGGAAGTGGCAAAAGCCCTGCAGGAAAAAGGGGTGACATTGAAAGGATGCAGTGAAACACTTGCGATCCTTCCGGATATCGACCGGGCAACAGAGGAAGATTGGAGTACAGAATATCTTGCTCCCGTCCTTTCCGTAAAAATCGTTCACGGCATAGAAGAAGCCATGGAACACATCGGCAGATACGGTTCAGGTCATACAGACGGGATCATTACCTCTTCCCTCCATCTTGCAGAAAGATTCACTGCCGGAGTGGATTCCGCCTCGGTTCTCGTCAATGCCTCCACCCGTCTCTCCGGCGGCGGGGATTACGGCATGGGGGCAGTTGTAGGGATCAGTACAGATAAACTCCACGCAAGAGGGCCTGTGGGACCGTCCGAACTGTGTACCTATAAATATGTGGCTGTGGGCAATGGTCATATAAGAGATTGAAAAATAAAAAGCAGATAAAAAAAGATATTATGACAGGAACAGAAAATCTGTCATAATATCTTTTATTTGAATATTTCCACAGGAAAATACAGTTATACCACCGGGAAAAATATAAGAGGTATTTTTTACGGGATCAAAAGTTTTATTGCAGCAAGAGCAGAAAGGAACAGAACAGCCTTTTCAAAGACTTTCTGGGGCAGTTTCTTCAAAAGCACGATCCCCAGAAAAGCTCCCAGAAACAGGAAAGGGATCATCCCCATATCTGCAAGGAAAGACTCTTTTGTAATACGCCCTTCACTCCAGAAAATAGGCAATTTGATCCAGTTGAGGATCATAAAATACCATGCAGCAGTCCCCATATACTCTTTCTTGTCAAAACGCATGGCAAGAAGATAGATCGCCATAATGGGACCGGCAGCATTGGCAAGCTGTGTGGTGATCCCGGCAAAAAGTCCGCAGACAACAGCAAATGCCCAGTGTTTGGGTACGGTATCTTTGTCTTTCCAGACTATATCCTTTACAACACTGAAAATACAGAGAAATATTACAATAAGTCCGATAGTAAGGTTCATCACATAGGATGCGTGGGGTGTCCGGTCGATCCCGTACCGCAATATCGCCCATCCAACAGCGATCCCGAAAAGCGCAGAGGGAATAAGACGGAAAAGCAACGGCCAGTTGGCTTTGTGCCGGTAGTAGATCACTGCCACAATATCTGTAATGGCAAGCATCACCAGCTGAAGACCGGGGGAGATCCGGCTGTCAAACCAGATGGCAAGCATCACAACAGGAAGAAGTCCCAGTCCGGGCATACCCGTTTTATTGATCCCGATAAGGATGGCTGAAAAAATAAGAATAAGGATCTGGGCATGACTCATGCCGTGAAAAAAGAAATCAATGATCTGCATAATGTACCTTTCCGGTTCTCTGAAAAATTATGAAAAAAAAGGAACAGGACTTACAACACAAGTCCTGTTCTTTGTGTATTATATATCAACGGTTACAGCGGGGGACTGAAGGATGCTCCGATATTAAAGTGGAAACGCAGGGTATTTTTCACCCCATCCTGTTTGTTGAGAACAGGAAACGCCAGATCCAGTTTCACAGGAGCTGCCACATTGGGCAGTTTGATCCGGAATCCGTATCCCACACCGATATTGGGTTTGCCGAAATCAAAGGAATCCGCTCCGGCACCGCCCATATCCATAAAGACTGCTCCCCGCAGGTAATCTTTGTAGATGGGATGGGTGACTTCCGTGGTCAGGATATACATGGATTGACCGCCGTAATTATCATCGTTATGGTCACAGGGACCGATGGAACGGAAGGGGAAACCGCGGACAGACTCGCCACCGCCCAGAAAATACCGGTCATAAAGAGGTACTTCCTCATTATCAAAAGTGGCAACAGTCCCCACTTTACCGCCAATGGAAAATACAAACATATCATGGCAGAAAGAGTAATGATAGGATGCTCTGGCTTCCAGACGGTAGTAATCATATTTGCCGCCGAATGCCTGGGAGGTAAGGGAGGCAAGTCCGCTTACAAAATACCCTCTGCGGGGATCCAGCGCACTGTCACGGGTATCCCTTGTAAGAGAAACATGCATCCGTCCGGCATAATCACTGCCTTCCCATTTCCAGAAAACAGGGGAAAGATCCTCATTCATCTCATAAATCCGGATATGTTCAAAGGTATATCCGCCGGCAACTGTTGTGAAGTCATCAAAAATACGCCTGGTAAGTGTAACGGAGAAACCCAGTCTCTCATCTTCCCAGTCATCATACACGATATTCCGCAGATATCCGGAAACATCCAATCTCAAAGGTATCCCGAAAAGCCAGGGCTCGGTAAAGTCCGCTTCAAAACCGTAACGGTCAATACCGGCGATCCCCAGAATACGCATTCTCTGACCGCCGCCGGTGAAATAGTTCCAGGGATCAAGGATATCCATGTTGGAATGAGACAATTCGATCATCCCGGCAAGGTTGTCTGAATCCGACCATGCCCCGCCGATCCTGGCATCAATAAATCTCTTTTCTCTGACCTCAATGTCAATATCTTTGGTATCCACATCCCCTTCGTCGGATTTGATGGCTACCGCCTCCACCTTCTGGAAAAGTCCCATTCCCATGATACGGCTTCTGGCAGTTTTCACAAGATTATTGTCCACAGGATCATCCGGTGCCATAGGCAATTCCCGGCGGATCACATGATCTTTGGTATAACGGTTGCCGGAAATAAAAATCTTATGGATCTTATAAAGAGGTCCTTCCTTGATCTGATACTCCACATCCACGGTATGTGTGAGGTAATTGGGATAAAGACGGGGCCGCAAAACAAGATCGGCATACCCCATACGGTAATACTTGTTTTCCAGAGTCCGCAAATCAGCCCTTTCAGCAACCGTACTGTAAATACTGCCGCTTTTTGTCCTTAAAAGGGCAAGCAGATCTTTTTCAGAAAACTGTTTTGCTCCACTGATACTTACCTTTCCGACTTTGTAAGGTTCCCCTTCTTCCACATCAAATTCGATGTGAAGAATATCCGGATTGTCTTTCTCTTCCCCGATCTTCACATCCCTGATACGGAAATCAAGATATCCTCTGGTAAGATAAGCCTCCCGCAGCAGGATCTTGTCCCTTGCAAGCACTTCCCGGTCAAAAAGTCCGGAAAGAGAGAACCAGGCAAACCAGGGATGACTCAAAAAAGATCTCCGGGTCTGCACGATATCACGCAATTCATCTTCATTAAAAACTTTCGCACCTTTGAATGTTACATTTCCCACACGGTAACGCAAATGTTCCGTAATGGAGAAAACGATTTTCACCTTTCCGGCAGTACCATTCAATGTCCGGACAGTGACAGTAGCATCGTTCAAACCCCTGGAACGGTAAAATTCCCGCAATGCATTGGCACTCTTCTGCAAAGCAAGAGCATTCAGAGGCTGCCCGGGGGTGATACTCAATTTTTCAGTGAGAAGTTTGGTATCGTACGCCTTGTTTCCCTCAAAAAGCACATCCTCCACCACACTCTGGGGAGTGATCCGGAAGATGATCCCGATCCTGCCGTCCTTGTTTTTTTCCGTCTGTGTGGAAATATCACTGAACATCCCCAATGCATGAAGGCGTTTGATATCATCATTCAAAGTCTTTTCGTTATATTTTGCCCCTTCCCGGCTGGAGATATTGAATTTGAGCACATCTTCATCAAATTTATAAGCGGAAGAAGGCTGTTCAAATTTTATGGAAGAGATCTCCTGTCCCTGCAAAGCAAAAGAAGCAGCAAACAGTACAGCAATACAAAATACTGTGAAAAGATCAGTTTTTTTCCAACTTTTTTTACAAAATGTGTTTTTCCATATTTTCATAATTTGTTTCCCTGCAGTAAAAACTGCTTGCTATATGATGATTGTAACAGATTATACCACTTCGATTTCAATTTTCTTTCTGCTCCACAGCAGCATCAGAATGTTCATAGATATGTTCAGAATTGACAAATTCCATCAGACCGGGACGGAACTTCAGAGGTACGATCCCTGTCTGCCCGTTTCGGTTCTTTTCCACGATCAGTTTTGCCGGAACTCCTGCGGCACTCTGTTCGGCAGTAAGATTCTTCGCCTCATCCCTTTTACGGTCAAGGAAGATCACAACGTCAGCATCCTGTTCAATAGCTCCGGATTCACGCAGGTTACTCAATTTATGCTGGGAATCCTTTGCATCTTTCGGTCCGCCTGCAGCACTCTTTTCCCCTTCACGGTTCAACTGGGCAAGAACAAGGATGGGAATATTCAAATCCTTGGCAAGTTTCTTGATCCCGCCGGAAATGGCAGCCACTTCCACCTGACGCCCCTCACGGGAACTTGCCGCATCCCCGGATTTCATCAACTGCAAATAGTCGATGGCTATAAGATCAAGTTTTCTCTGACTGTGTAATTTTCTTGCTTTAGCACGCAATTCAAATACAGAGATCCCGGCAGTGGGGTCAATATACAAACTGGCTTTTTTCAACTCACGGATCGCCCCGGTAAGTTTCTGGACATCCCCGTGTCTCAAACTTCCATCCATAATGGAAGATAACGGCACCTGCGCTTCTGTGCATAACAAACGCTGTGTCACCTGCAAAGCACTCATTTCCAAACTGAAAAACGCAACATTGCGCCGTTGGGCGGGATCCCCGGTATCTTTCATAATGATATTCCGGATGATATTCAACGCCATAGCCGTCTTTCCAATGGAAGGACGGGCGGCAAGTACAACCATTTCCCCGGGTTTCATCCCCCCGCCGAGAAGGCGGTCAAGATCCGGATACTCTGTAGGAAGTCCGGGTTCCATTTTCCCGCCGATGATATCCATAAGCTGGGTAAGGGTTTCGTCCACAATAAAACGCAATTCTTTGATCTCCGGCTGGACGAAACGGTTTCTCACATTGAAAAATTCCGCTTCCACTGTATCCAGAAGCGTTTTCACATCTTTATCTTCCGGATTTTTACACATTTCAAATACGGAAGAACATGTGTGCAGAAGCTCTCTCAACATCGCATAATCCCGCAGGATCTTGCACCAAGCCTCAATATTGGCAGTACTGGCAATGGAACTTTGCACTTCAATAAGGAACTCCTGTCCGCCGATCGCGGCAAGTTTCCCGCTGCGCTCCAATTTATCACTCAACGAAAGAATATCCACTCCGATATTCTTTTCATTCATCTCAAGAATGGCAGCATAAATCGCCGCATATTTGCGGTCATAGAAAACAGATTCAGCGATCCTTGTAAAAAGATCGTGATTCAGGGAATCAATATCTTTGGGGGCTTTTCCCTTTTTCTGCCCCTGCCCTCCGTTGGCACTTCCGGTCATCAGACCGCCAAGAATCGTC
>JAFVRL010000185.1 GCA_017504325.1 Lentisphaeria bacterium
ACAGTTGCATACACCCTATTCGCAGATAACGGTGCACCATTTGCGGTACATTCTTCATACTGCCAATCTGCACCACAGAGGTACTTATATCCTTGCTAAGCATTCGCATTCTCAACAGTCAGAGTATAGTGGGTATCATCTACCTTGTCCATACGAACAGGTTGCCAGTCGCTCCACGATGCAGCAATATAGCATTGAGGTGTATTGACGGTATCCAGGAATCTTTCCGCTTTGAGGGCTTTTGTCTTTTTCACCTTGTCAGAACCTTTTTTGGCTTTGAGGATCTCCTGACGCAGTTTGGTGGCGTAACGCACATCATCAGTTCCCTCTCTGTGTCCTTCCCAGCCGGGAGTATCCACCACTCCATCAGCTTTAGGCATGATATAAGAGAGATTGGGTGCGGCTGTATTATACATATTCCAGGGGAGACTCTGCCAGTTCCAGTGGTTGTAACTATAGTTGCATACTCCGTCATAGTCGGCAAAATAAAGATCGTATCCATAGCCTTTTCTCTGGGGATAGGCACTGTAATGTCTTGCCCAGGGTTGAGCATAAGCCCAGATCCTGCCGTTTCCGTCGTGCATGAGTTTTGCTGTTGCCTTCTCCGGCTGGTGTACGGAAATAGCCACATCGATCCTTCCGGCAACAAGGGGGATATTTTTTTTCATGGTGGTGGTATAGATCTTTGCCCCCATCTTCCGCATATCTTCCCATACGTCATATTCTGCAAGAAGTCTTTCCCCCTCTGCTTCGTCCAGTCCGTAGTGGTAAATGTTATCGTGTCCCAGAAGTTCTTTATAGAACTTATTGCCTTCTTTAATGAAACTTTCCAGATATTTTTTGTGTTCGGCGCGTTTGTAGAATTCCCTGAATCCGATATTGCCACCGGTATGCAGATAGATGGGGTCAAGTTTAAATCCGCACTCTTTGAGGATCCTGATCCTTTCTTTCATCCATTCCATCTGCTGCTGATCCCCGTTGGTGGTACGGGGACCAACTTTCCTGCTTTTGCTTTTCCAGGTGTTCCAGCCGGGGAAGTAGTTGCCCATGATGATGGTGGGGTGCTTTACCCCGTGTTCCCGCAGATTGACAAGATAGGCTTTCAACTGTTCCTTTGTAAAGGGACGGGTGTGATTGAGAGAACCCATTGTCACATCTTTTGTCCCGCTCCGGATATGGTCAAAAAAGTATGTGGCAACGGAGAACTCTTTATTGATGTCATAATTTGTGGCAGGTTCGGGCAATGCAAAGGGGAGGATACGCACCTTTACCGGAATCGTTGCAACAGTTTTATTGCCGCTTTTAAGGGTAATTCTGCTTTCATAAAGCCCGGGAGCCATTTTTTCATCGGTCTTCAGGGTCAGCCAGTACTGCTGATTGACCCCGGCTTTCAGATCCAGCGGCAAAAGTTCCTTACTGTCATAAATGGGGTATTTATCGACGGTATTTCCGACTTCCTGCACAAATTTTTCCGGTGTTACATTTTTATATTTCACACCATCCGGATAGGTACAGCGTACACTCATCTGCATCTTTTCCACATCCACTTTGAGCATTTTATCATCGTGGATAAGTACATTGGGGTGCAGCATCCTGTTTGCACTTATGATCTGTTTTACCAGAAGGATATCAAATGTCTTTGCCGGGATCTTATTGCCTTCTTTGCTGACAAGATCCCCCATGACCGGAAGAAAGTCTTTGATGTCTTTGAGGGGTTTAACAATGAATGATGCCGGTTCATACTCATTTTGAGCGGCAACGACCAGCAATTTTCCATTGAGTCCTTCTTCCGGAAGGGCGGTATCTCTGTAATAGATCACCGGCCCCATGGGGTCAACGATACTGTAAGCAAGAGAGCCGTCACCGGCTGTTTTTACTTTTTTTTTAAAGTCGGAAAACTTTACAAGACGGCTTTTTTCCGCACCGATGGCAGTAAGGGCGGGGAGGAAGGGAACATCTTTTTTGAGTTCCGCATCGATCCTCTGAATGAGAGTATTGCTTCCGTCAATATTTGCAAGATCTTTTTTCATATCCTGCAAAATTTTCTTTGCATACTCTTTTTCCGCCTCCATGATCTCATTTTCTGTAAGAGCTTCCTTATAGAACCTTACTTGAGCGATCTTTCCGTGGAAGGGGAAGAAATTACGCAGAGAGCCGATCAGGAAGGAGTCTGTAAAGGGGGAGGCGGGCGGATTTGCCACTGCCGGGGAGGTTTTGGTTTTCACACTGTTTTTCCGTTCCCCTTTCTTTTCTCCATTCACATACAGTCTTATGGCGTCGCCGACTTTCCATGTGAAGGCGATATGCACCCACTGATCCAGTCCGAATACATTTGCAGGTGTATTGGTTTTGAAAAGGATATTGCGTTTTTCCCCTGCAAAGGTCTGCATGCTTACTTTGCCGTTATCCACGGCAAGACGCAGAGAACCCCACTGGAGGATAGTCATGGAACCAAAACCCCGTTTTTCCTTTTTTCCCGGGAAAGATGCGGCATTGATCCACATGCTTACGGTATAATCCTTATCCATGGAAAGAGCGGGATTTTTGCCGAAAAATGCTCCGTTATCCAGAATTCTGTCCACTTTCAGGGCTTTGCCGAAGGGGGCTGACACAATGGAGGAGCCTTTATGCAGTTTCCCTTTGAAATTTTTGTTCACATTGTCAAGGATATTTCCTTTTTCATCCTGCTGAAAAGTCGTTTCAAAAACCACTTCAGCACAGAATCCTGCCGCTGTACAGAACCATACAGCGGCAAGTAAATAATATTTTATTTTATTCATTATTTTTCTCCGGTAATGGATCATCAGAAATCATTGCGGACTTTTACCGGTTTACCGGTATGGGCTGCTTCAATGGCGGCGGCACAGGCGGCTACCGTTCTTGCCCCCTCTACAACATCGGCATGGTTTTCTGCTCCCCGCAGAATAATATCCCCCATCAACTTTACCTGTGCTTCCACATTGTGATTATTGACTTCCACAGGAATACTGATAAAGGGTGTGGAATCATTTTTGCTGTCAAAGAAAGGTACGCTGGAAAGCTGCATTTCCGGACTTAAATTATCGCAGATGATGGTTCCTTTTGTACCGTAAAACACGCTTCTCATGGTGTAGGGGCGGGAGACAGCAGTAGAACACATGACTTTGCCGATGACCCCGTTTTTGAATTTATAAAGAGCAAAGTAGGAGTCAAAGTCCACAGGCCAGTCCAGCAGACCTTTCTTCACGCCGTAGCCGAATGCTTCATCAATAAGATCATCTACTGCCCAGCGCAGGAAGTCCACAGCGTGACAGCCGCCGCCCAGCAGAGGATCCCGGCGTTTATCTTTTCTCCAGTTGCCTACTCCTCCGGCAAGACGGTAGTTGTGGGCGTATTCGGTTTCCGCCATAAAGAGTTCACCTATATCCCCTCTTGCGATCATCTTTCTGGCAAGGATGAAGGCGGGGGTATATCTTGTAGGATGGGCGATCATAAAGTTCCTTCCGGTACGGCGGACTGTTTCCGCAATGGCGGCGGCTTCATCCAGATCCAGAGTCATGGGCTTTTCACAAAGCACATCTTTGCCTGCTTCCATGAGAGCAATACACTGTTCCGCATGATAAAAGTCCGGGGAAACCACGGAAACCACATCGATTTCAGGGTCATTGACGATCTCTTTATAGTCATGGTATCTTCTTGTGGTATTGGCAAGATCATATTCCACAAGTCTGCGGGCAAGTCTTTCCGGCAGGGGATCCGGATGAGGATCGCAAACCACGGCAAGTTCAAAATCCGGGTTTTCTCTGTATGCTTTTACGTGGCGGAACCCTTCGCCGAGTCCCAATACTGCTGCTTGTAATTTTCCGTTTTTCATTTGAATACTCCTTTTACAGGTTTATATGATTGCAAAAATTATTTTTCCACGATC
>JAFVRL010000186.1 GCA_017504325.1 Lentisphaeria bacterium
TGCCGTACTCAAACGCCTGAAAGAGATCATTGATGCAGGAACTCTGGGAAAAGTATTTCTTGCAGAAAACCGGGAATTTTACGGAGGCGGCCGTACCTATATGGCACGCTGGAACCGCCTTTTCTCCATGACCGGCGGACTCTGGATCCACAAGGCAAGCCATGACTTTGATATTTTCAACTGGCTCCTGGGCTTCCCCAAACCTGTCCGGATCGCCTCATTTGCCGCTGTCAATGCTTTGAATCCTGAAGGGATCCCCTTTGAACTGGAAAACGGCATCCGGCCCGGACCCGACTGCAACAGCTGTCACTATAAAGACATCTGCAAAGACAAATGGCTCCTCAATGAAAATGAACTGGAACAGTGGGGACCTGAAGCTGTAAAAGAAGACGGTTATGTGAAAAACCTCTGTATCTATACTTCCGAAAAAGACAACCATGACAACGGTCTTTGTATTCTGGAATACGAAAACAATGTGAAGGTAAGTCTTTTTGAAACCTTCGTGGGCAACAAGGGCGACCGCCGTTACACCATCAACGGTGATAAAGCCATTGCAGAGGCAAGTCTTACCGAACGCCGCATCACCATCACCCCCCGCTGGGGCGGTGAGATCACCACCATCGTTCTGCCCGCTGAAGAAGGCGGACACGGCGGAGCAGACCCCGAACTTGTGGATACATTCTGCAAGATCCTCCGCGGGGAAGCCTCCTCCACCTCCACCGCAGAACATGGACTTCTTGCCACCGCTCTGGGACAGGCAGCGGAAATGAGCCGCCGTCAGAGCCGTATGGTCAATCTGGAAGAGATCCTGTAATACAAAAACGGACTTCTGCCCGTATAATGGAAACGGGGCTGCTGCAAGACTTCAAAAGTTTGCGGCAGCCCCGTAATTTTTGCCACCCATCAGGATAAAAAGAAGCCGTATTGATTTTGCAGTAGCAAAACAGTACGGCGGAAAAAGTTTTTGAAAGAAAAAGGGGAGTAAAGAGGGGGAAAGGAGATCTTTTTTCAAAAAGTCTTCTTTCCCCCTTTTTTTGTGTATATACAAAGGAATTTTTATTTTCCTGTAAATGAAAATTGTGCAGATCCTTTTACTGTTACAGGGACAGAATCTTTCTGTGCAGAAAAGTGCAGTACAGGAAGTTTAATCTTCATATTTTTGAATGTGAGCAGTGCGTTCTGCATTTCGATATCCAGAGCACAGTTATCCAACTGTACTTTACCTTTTTTCAGATTTTCTGCCAATTCTTCTGCCTCATGGAAAAGGGTTTGCAGAACTTTCTTTTTCATGCCGGAAATGATTTTTGCATCATCTTTTATCCCATATATGACGGCACTTGCGGAATGATTGCTGAAGTAAGCGGGAACACCGCAGAAAAGCCGGAGATTATTTTTGATGGCAAGGTCTGACAATTTGATGGCGAGGGTTTCATCCGGGGAAAAGGAGAGCAGAAATGTTTTTCTTATACAGGGCTGGAATGCTGTATCATCCCGGTAGGGGTCATTATTTTTCCCCCCGATGCTTTCCGTACTGGAAGTGTATTTTACAGAAGGATATTCTTTTTTCAATGCTTCAAGGAACTGTTTTTCTTTTGCGTCTATCCTGGCTTTTGTTTCCTGCATATTATAGGAACTTTCTTCCAGATAGAGCAGAAGAAATGCTGTATCGGCAGGAAAATTCATTTCCAGTTTTGTGCTGAAGGAACACGCAGGAAAACTTTTCTTTTTTCCCTCATTTCCGTTAAGGGGAAGAAGTGTTGCTGCAGAGAGAAAAACAGCAATAAAAAGCATCATAAAATTTTTCATTTGTATTTCCTTGTTTTTTGTGTGGAAAGCTGTATTGCGAACATACTTACCATACCATTGGAATTTGGAAAATGCAAACAGAAAAATGAAATTATGGTAAATTATTTGACGCTTTGGGCATTATTGAATACCGTTTAATTTATTGTTTCATAATATTGAAGAAAGAATAAAAAATGACAGAATATCATACAGATTAATTGTATTTTACAAAAAACAATTCTCAATAATAATTTTATTAAGACTCTTCTCTATTCAACAAATAAGCCGTATTGATTTTGCGTCAGCAAAACAATACGGCGGAAAAAGTTTTTGAAAGAAAAAGGGGAGTAAAGAGGGGGAAAGGAGATCTTTTTTCAAAAAGTCTTCTTTCCCCCTTTTTGTCGTCTTTCCCTTTTATTTTTTACAAATCTTTACTGGATTTGACCTGATTGATTTTGTCAATGATCCTGATGTATTCGGGGATGGGGAGGAGATCTTTCTTTCTTGCGGCGATCTCTTTTGCGGGAGCGGCGTCGCCGAAGAGGAGTTCCATTGCGGCAGTGGCACTTAAAAGAGAACTCTTTACATAGGCACTTTCTTTATCAGAAATATAATAATCTATGCCGTGGGAAGTTCCGCTTCCGCCGGGGGCATAACAGTGAACGGCAGGGATCACGGTGGCAATATCGCCCATGTCAGTACAGCTGGCAAGGAAGGTGCGGTTATAGTTATAGTCGATGCCGGGGAAGAGTTCTTCGGCAAGATTGCCTATGAATTTGCCCAGAACAGGGTCATCCAGAAGCGGCATATAGCCGTTGAGGGTTTCCACAGTAGCTTCACATTCCACAGCTTTTGCTGCATGGAGAACGGCATTATCAAAACGCTCATTGAGGGCAAGGATCGTTTCCAGAGAGGGGGCGCGCAGCATATATTCCATGGTCACATTGTCAGGAATGATGTTGATGGAATCTCCTCCATTGGAAATGATGCCGTGGATACGGATATTTCCGTCATTGCAGAAATATTCCCGGAGCATGGCAATGGCGTTGAGGGCGAGAGTTGCGGCATTAAGGGCATTTTTCCCGTTCTGGGGTCTTGCCGCGTGACAGCTTTTGCCGTGGAAAATGATTTTTTTATTGACACAGCCGTTGTGATCGATATAACCCCACTGACTGCTCAAATGGTGCATGTAGGAGAGATCCACATCATCAAAGACACCTTCCCGGAGCATCTGGGATTTTCCGGCAATGGAGCCGATTTTCCCCTGTTCGATAAGGCTTTTGCGGTAATCCATTTCAATACCTTCTTCGGCAGGCGTGGCAATAAGGGCGATCTTGCCGCACATGTGTTCCAGAACGCCGGATTTGATAAGACCTATGGCAGTACCGATAAGGTTTGTTGCGCTGGCATTGTGTCCGCAGGAGTGGACGGCACCGGTGGTTTTGTCACATTCGGGATGGTTGGGGAGGATAAGGGAATCCAGTTCGCCCAGAATGGCAAGAGTGGGACCTTCTTTTCCTGTATCTATATCAGCCCGCAGACCGGTCATGGCAAGATCTCTTTTTACGGTAAGCCCCAGTTTTTCCAGTTTTTCAGCAACAAAGTTGGAAGTTTTCACTTCCCTGTAACCAGTTCGGGATTTTTCCAGATGTGATCACCGATGGCAATAATTTCTTCCGCATGGGCGTCAATGACGTTTTTGATGGCAAGACGGGCTGTTTTCTGATCCATTTGATCTCTCCGTTATTTGAATTTTAACAGGAACTTTTTTTCCTGGTGATGGATAAGGCAATACTTTCTGCTTTCAAAGCAGCGTTCTTCTTATCAATGGTAACACTTACTTCCTGTACCCTTTCAAAGGCGAGGATCTTTTCTGCGATCTTTTCCGCCAGAGCTTCCAGAAGGAAAAAGGAGGAATTTTCCACAAGGGAGATCACAAGATTTTCCACTTCCCGGTAGTTGACGGAATAAGAAAGATCATCACTTTTTCCGGCCCGGGAAAAGTCGCCGGAAAAAGCAATATTGAGCAGGAGACCCTGTTTTTGTGTCCGTTCATGTTCCAGAGTGCCGATAATGGCATCCAGTGCAAGATCACGGATGAAAATGGTATCCATTTTCCTTTTATTCCTTATTTGTTCTCGTTGGAACTTTTGAGATAGGCTTCCACGAAGGGATCCAGATCCCCGTCCAGAACGGCATTGACATTCCCTGTTTCATAATCGGTACGCAGATCTTTCACCAGCTGATAGGGCTGAAGAACATAGGAACGGATCTGATTGCCCCAGCCGATCTCACTTTTTTCACCGGCAAGAGCAGCGGCGGCTTTTTTGCGTTCTTCTTCCGCCTTTTCATACAGTCTTGCCTGGAGCATACGCATAGCCATGGCACGGTTTTTGTGCTGGGAGCGTTCCATCTGGCAGGCAACCACGATCCCGGTGGGGATATGTGTGATACGCACGGCGGAGTCGGTACGGTTCACATACTGTCCTCCGGCACCGCTGGCACGGTAGGTATCCACCTTCAGATCTTTTTCATCGATCTCGATTTCCAGGTCTTCATTGAGTTCAGGGAAGGCATCGGCAGAAGCAAAGGAGGTGTGGCGTCTGGCATTACTGTCAAAGGGGGAGATCCTCACCAGACGGTGGATGCCCCGTTCCGCTTTCAGATAACCGTAGGCAAAATCACCTGTGACTTTAAGCGTTACACTCTTCACACCGGCTTCTTCACCGGGCTGCAAATCAATGATCTCATCTTTATAGCCTTTGCGTTCAAACCAGCGTCTGTACATACGCATAAGAATACCGCACCAGTCACACGCTTCTGTTCCGCCTGCACCGGAATGGATGAAGAAGAAACAGTTGTTGCGGTCGAATCTTCCGGAAAGAAAGCTGACAAGTTCCAGTTTATCCAGTTCTGCGGAAAGGGTTTTCCAGCTTTCGTCCGCTTCGGAAAGGAGGGAATCATCTTCTTCGGCAAGTTCTCCCAGAGTCTTGAAATCTTCCACAAGTCCGGCGACCTGTTTATAAGGTTCAAGGAGATTTTTATAGGAGGAAAGTTTCTGAACCGTCTCCTGTGCCTTTTCCTTGTCATCCCAGAAATCAGGGGCAGCCATGGTAGCTTCCACTTCGTTCATCTCTTTAATGTTCTGGTCGATCTTCAAAAACTCATGCAGCTGCGTGAGTCTTTCCTCTGCTTCAGTGATTTTTGTCCTGATTTCTTCAATAATCATAAAATATTTTCCCGAAAAATAAGTGAAATTCTCAAAAAGTGTGTTATATTATCAACCATATAATTTAGTTTAAAA
>JAFVRL010000187.1 GCA_017504325.1 Lentisphaeria bacterium
CCGGCGGCAGCCGTTTCAATTGTATCATGGAAGAAGTCCGGCTTCTTCTTGTCATGCAGAAAAGTGATGAAGCCATTGCTCTGCTGCTCAAAAGTGCTTCCGACAGCTCTTTCAGCAGCAGAGAAAGGGGCAATTTCTGGAATTCTGCCGCCTACAATGTCCTGACAAAAAATATGGATGTGAAAAAGGCTGAAGAGTATTACAAAAAAGCCAGGACACTTCTGGGAAGCAAATTCCGGAATCTTCTACTGGAAAAATTGATCCTCCGTTACAAAAACAAATGACGCTGAAAGGAACTGTACTTCAATGAAAAAATTTCTGCTTTTCAATTTACTGGCTCTCATCTGCCTTGGCAATGCTGCCGGGGATGTCATCCTTGACAGCACTGCCAAGGTGACAATGGAGATCAAAAATCCTATCGAAGCTGAAAAAACTGCCTGCAAAGAGCTTGAAACTTACATTCAGCGTATCTTTTCCGCTTACAAAGAGAAAAGCTGCGCCAATGCCCGGATCGTTCTGCAGTATGACGTGCAGCTGGGTGCTCAGGAGTTCAAGATCAAATGCGGCTCCGGGAAAATCATTATTTCCGGCGGCCGCCCGCAGGGAGTCATTTATGGTGCATACTGGTTTCTGGACAGGAAAATGGGGGTGCATCTTTATGATGCCCATTCAGAGTATTGCCCCTCAAAAGAAAAGATCACGGTCAAAGCTTTTGAAAAATATGGAAAACCTGCCATCGAAAGCCGGATGTATCTTTTTACCAATGATAAACAATCCGGCGATCCGAAAGATGAAGCCGGGATCCGTTGGGGCACATTCAACCTTCTCAGCGGCAACCGTCCGACAGCAGAAAAAGATCTGAACCGGAAATATGGCGAAAGAGCCGAATGGTCCCTGCCGCTGGGAGCCCACGGTATGCTCGGTCTGATCCCCGGCAAGATGTATAAACACCGTCCGGAATTTTTCGCATTCCAGAACGGCAGACGGATCGACCCTGTCCTGCGGGATGTCACGGTGGATTACTGCCTGACCAATGAAGCTCTTATTGCCGAAACGGTCAAAAGATGCCGCCACTTTCTCAAGATGACGCCGTCGGCAAAGTATATTTCCCTGTCTGAAGGCGACGGCAACTGAGGAATGTGCGGCTGCGGTCCCTGTATGAAACTTGTTAAAGCCCACGGCAATGTGGAGTCTGCCCGCTGGGTCTATTTCGCCAACCGTGTCGGAGAGCAGCTGAAAAAAGAGTATCCCAATGTAAAACTGGTGATCTTTGCCTATATCGCCAGTCAGAAACCGCCGGTGAACATCAAAGCCAATGACAATGTGGCCGTACAGATCGTGACTCTGGGCATCCGGCGGGGAAGGCCTTATACAGACCCTAAAAACAAGATGGCCAATAAATTTATGCAGGAAATTGTCAGCCGGTGGCAGAAAGTTTGCAAAAATATCCTCATCTGGGATTATGTATGGGGCGGTCACCGGCTGATGACCTTCCCGGATCAGCTTTTGAATCTCCACAATATCCGTATTTTTGCAAAACTCGGTGTTCAGGGCTTCTTCCCCCAGGAAAACCACGCTGTGGGCAGAATGGTTTACAATCAGGGATGTCCTTTCCGCTCCTGGCTGCTGGCAAGAGCTATGTGGGATCCTGAAGAATGCGGTGACGGCGAAGCTCTGGAAACCACCTTTTGCAATGAATATTTCGGCCCTGCCGCCGGACCTTTTGTAAAACAGTATTACAAGTATTTACGCAAAGTCCATTGGGAGTCCGGTTTTGTAGGGATGACCAGCGGGGGCACACTGACCCGGGCTCCTTTTGAAGCACCCGAAGTCACTGCAGAGTGCATCAAGATCATGCTCAATGCTCTGGAAGCTGCCAAAAAGGAACAAAACCGTACCCATATCCGCAGAGTTGAATTTGAAATGTTGCCCGTCAAGTTTATGGCAGCTTCAGACTACGGCAGAGTCAAAAAATTCCTGCCTGAAAAGAAGTCTGCCAGAGAACTTATTGCAGAGATCCGCAGCTTTATCCGGGGCAAAAGCAAGGACGTCAAGACCTGGACACAATACAAACGTGTCCACCGGACTTTGAATATGGTCGAAGGAACCGGAGATATCACTGCCGAAGCCAGCCGTGAATACGGTTTGGGCAGAGCTTCATGCGCTTACGACGGCAATTTAGCCACCTCCTGGACGCCGGGGCTGGGCATCGGCTGGACAATGATCGACCGGGGTGAAAGACAATTTATCAGCCGCATCACGACAGTTTTTCACAAGATGCGTTATGTCCGGCGGGCCACCTATTCCGTGGAAGGTTCTTTTGATAAAAAAGCCTGGCGGGTCATGATCCCCAAAAAAGTGGTAACGATCCCTGAAACATTGCAGCAGTCCGGCAAAGTCAATGATGTGTACTGCTTCGATGATGTCACCCTTGCCAAAGATATGGAAGTCCGTTATATCCGCACACGGATCCATAAAATGGAACGTCGCCTGGGCAGCGGCGAATACGGTATGCAGGATGCTCAGCATACAGAACAGTATTTCAATCTCAAAGAACTGCCTGCGGTTCTTTTGAATTCCATCGTAAAGGAATAAAACAAAATGAAAAAATTCAGAAAAAATTTCACTTTTGCCGAACTGGTCCTTGTGCTTGCCGTTATGGTGATCGCGTCATCTGTGTACGGTTTCTTTATCAGCAAAGCACGGCGGGATGCCGCCGGTATCAAATGTGCGGAAAATCTTTTTCAGATGGGCAAAGCCACCTTTCGCTATGCTGCTGACAACAAAGGCTTTCTCCCCTGTGCCTCCTGGGGGGAAGTGAACTGGAAAACCCGGATCACCCCCTATATGGATAAAGCCTCCTTTCTCTGTCCGGCAGATAAAAATAAAATGCCGTTGTATATGGAAAAAGATCCTTTCTACAAAGGACGAGTCAGTTATACCGCCAATCATTATGTGATCGATATCCAAAATTTTGACAACAATAAAGATGATTTCATCACCACACGAAAACTTGCCGCGATCGACGGCCCGGACACTGTGATCCTCTACGGAGAAAACCACAGCGGGAGAAATACTCTTGTGGGATCTCTGTCGGTCAACTGGGATAAAAAAGATAAATATATGTATCCTGCTGCCGCACAAAAGGGTTACCATTCAGAAGGAAACAACAATTATCTGCTTCTGGATGGCGGTGTGGAGTTTTACAATTACCGGCAGACCTTGTATCCGGAAAATCTCTGGCTTCTCAAATACGGCAAAAGTGACTTGTGATGAAAAAAACAAAAGATTTTTCTCCGGGGAAAGAGTGGAAACACCTTATCCCCCGTCCCGTTTGCGATGGCCATGAAGACTTTATTGCACTTTACCACAAAGCGTGGGAATTGGCCCACAACCATATCAAAGAGTTGCCGGGCCTGCCTTTTTCGCCCTATATGGATGAAGGGGCACTGCCTTATGACATCTGGATCTGGGACACTTGTTTTATGGCTCTTTTCTGCAAGTACAGCCAGAATGTTTTTCCGGGCGTGGAGTCTTTGCAGAACTTTTATCAGGTGCTGCACGACGGGGTGGCTTTGCCCCGGCTTCCTCATCCGGAAGAGCCTGAAGGCGTCCAGTTCTGTATCCATATTGCAGATAATCCGCCGCTTTTTGCCTGGGCAGAGTATGAAAATGCCCTCTTTCACGGGGATAAAGAATACTTGAAAGATTTGCTGCTGAATAAACAGTATCTGCAGAAACATTTTGACTTTCTCGAATCCCTGAACGTTGAAACCCTTTTCCCTATGGTGCGTGCCCAATCCCGCTGGAAAAAACATAAAAACGGC
>JAFVRL010000188.1 GCA_017504325.1 Lentisphaeria bacterium
AATGCTCGCTGCTGGCTCATACGCTCACAATTCCTTGTGAGCGTCCGCAAGGCGATTGCCCTGCGGTTCATTCGCACATCCACTGCGCGCTCGGCGGCAACCGCCTCGCCTGGCAACCGAACATTTCTCTTTTTTCCATGGTTTTATGGGACAGCTGTGGGCATAAAAGAATAATTATTTTCCGGGGGTTGACAAAGTAAGTGGCGCAGTGTATATTATAGGAACGGTTTTATCTTATATCAAGTATAAGTTGTATTAATTATCAAAAAATTACCAAGGAGAAAAAAATGCCGGGTAAAATCAACACTCAGGACGGCAATTACGCCGCCGCGTATGTCGCTTATGCATTGAGCGAAACCGCCGCGATCTACCCCATCACACCTTCTTCCAATATGGGGGAATGGGTGGATCAGTGGGCCTCGGAAAACAAGAAAAACATCTGGGGTAAAGTTGTGGATGTGCAGGAAATGCAGTCTGAAGCCGGTGCAGCCGGTGCAGTTCACGGCTGTCTTGCTGCCGGATCTCTGACCTCCACCTACACCGCCTCCCAGGGTCTTCTTCTGATGATCCCCAACATGTATAAGATCGCAGGGGAAATGCTTCCCACCGTGTTCCATGTGACTGCCCGCTCTCTTGCCTGCCAGTCTCTGGCGATCTTCGGTGACCACTCCGACGTGATGGCATGCCGTAACACCGGTTTTGCTCTCCTTGCCGCCAACAGCGTTCAGGAAGAAATGGATATGGCTCTGGTTGCCCACCTCGCCACCTACAAATCCAAAGTTCCCTTCCTCCAGTTCTTTGACGGATTCCGTACCTCTCACGAAGTACACAAATTTGAAGAGATCCCCTATGAAGAGATCGCCAAACTTGTGGAACCTGAATATATCGAAGAATTCCGCAACCGCGCTCTCCGTCCTGAAAAACCCGTCTGCAAAGTGGGTGCCCAGAACGGTGACGTGTACTTCCAGGGAAGAGAAACTGTCAACGCCTACTACACCGCCTGTCCCGCAATCGTGCAGGAAAAGATGGATGCTGTCGCCAAGATCACCGGCCGTCAGTACCACCTCTTTGATTACTACGGTGCAGAAGATGCCACTGATGTGATCGTTTCCATGGGTTCCAGCTGCGAAGCCATTGAAGAAACCATCGACTACCTCAACAGTACCCGCGGAACCAAATACGGTCTTATCAAAGTGCGTCTTTACAGGCCCTTCTACACCGAAGGATTCCTTGCCGCACTTCCCAAGACTGTGAAACGCATCGCTGTTCTCGACCGCACCAAAGAACCCGGTGCCATCGGCGAACCCCTCTACATGGATGTGAAAGTTGCCATCAACGATCCCGCCATCACCATCATCGGCGGCCGTTACGGTCTCTCCTCCAAAGACTTCACCCCCTCCATGATCCTTGCTGTTTTCAAACACCTGGAAAAAGGCGGATTCCACGGCTTCACCGTCGGTATCGAAGACGACGTGACCCACACCTCTCTGCCCATCGACGAAGAGATCTTTGCTGAACCCGCCGGAGCAACCTCCTGCATGTTCTACGGTCTCGGCGGCGACGGTACCGTGGGTGCCAACAAGACCACCATCAAGGTCATCGGTCACCTCACCAACAAAGACGCCCAGGCATACTTTGCTTATGACTCCAAAAAATCCTTTGGTCTCACCTGCTCCCACCTGCGCTTCTCCGACACCCCCATCAAGTCCACCTATCTCTGCAACTCCGCCGACCTCATCTCCTGCTCCACCGCAGCTTACATCGGCCGTTACGATCTTCTCAAAGGCTTGAAAAAAGGCGGTGCCTTCCTTCTGAACAGCACCTACTCCGATGATGAAGTATTCAGCCACCTCACCAGAGATATGCAGGAATACATCATCAAGAACAATATCAGATTCTACAATGTGAATGCTGAAGCTATCGTCAAGAACATGCCCGGTCTCCGCGGCAAAGGTGCCAACACCGTTATGATGGTTGCTTACTTCAAAGTTTCCGGTATCGTTCCCTTCGACAAAGCTGCCGAAGATATGAAAGCCCTCAATGCCAAAACCTTTGCTAAAAAAGGGCAGGCAGTTATCGACATGAACAATCAGCTGGTGGATATGGCTGCTGATGCCTGCCACGAAGTGAAAGTACCTGCTTCTCTGGACGGTATCGCCTGTGCTGAACCCCTGAAACTCATCCCCGATGATGCGGATGATTTCGCCAAGAAGATCATCGAACCCTCCATGCGCAACAACGGCGACTCCATTCCTGTTTCCGCCATGTCCCTGGATGGTACTCTCCCCACCGGTACCGCTGCTCTTGAAAAACGCGGTTTCGCTCCCAAAGTACCCCGCTGGGTAGCTGCCAACTGTATCCAGTGCGGTATCTGCGCCAACGCCTGTCCCCACGCTGCCATCCGTACCAAACTTTTCAAAGTGGAAGATCTTGCTTCTGCCCCCTCCACCTTTGAAACCAAGGATGCTATGCCCAAAGTGGACGGCCTCAAGTTCAAAGTTCAGGTCTTTGTTGAAGACTGTATGGCTTGCGGTGTCTGTCTGGATCAGTGCCCGCTCCGGGACAAAGAAGGCAAAGCTGCCCTCGTCTGGAGTACACTGGAAGCTGAACGCGCCGCCGGTGAAAACGCCAACGAAAAATTCTTTGAATCCACGGAAGACAACATTCTGGGTAAAGCTTCTCCCAACACTGTCAAAGGTGCTATGCTCCGCAAACCCCTGTTTGAGTTCTCCGGTGCCTGCGCCGGTTGCGGTGAAACTCCCTATGTGAAACTGGTCAGCCAGCTCTTCGGTGAAAATATGGTCGTAGCCAATGCTACCGGATGTTCCTCCATCTACTCCGGAACATTCCCCACCATTCCCTACACCAAAGCCAAAGACGGCCGTGGTCCCGCATGGGCAAACTCCCTCTTTGAAGACAATGCTGAATTCGGTTTCGGTATGCGTATGGCTGTGGATGCCAACCGCTCCACTCTGAAACAGTATTGCGACAAAGTCCTTGCTTCCGCTGAAGCTCCTGCTGATCTCAAGGATGCCATCACCAAGGCTCTCTCCTTCTGGGATAACAGCAAGACCAACGAAGCATTTGCCGCACAGAAAGCTGCTAAAGAAGTTATCGCCAAATATGCTGCCACCTGCGATTGCGAAGTTCTCGCCAAAGTCAATGAACTTTCCGACTACTTCTGCGACAAATCCGTGTGGATCATCGGTGGTGACGGCTGGGCAAACGATATCGGTTACGGAGGAATCGACCATGTTGTTGCCTCCAACCGCAACGTGAACATCCTCGTGCTGGATACCGAAGTATATTCCAACACCGGCGGACAGGCTTCCAAAGCCACTCCCACAGGTGCTGTTGCCAAGTTCGCTGCCGGCGGTAAGATGACTTACAAGAAAAACATGGGCTTCATGTGCATGAGCTACGGCTATGTCTATGTTGCCAGTGTTGCTCTCGGTGCCGACCGCGCCCAGACCCTCAAGGCCTTCCAGGAAGCTGAAGCCCACAATGGTCCTTCCATCATCTTCGCTTATGCTCCCTGTATCGCTCACAACATCGATATGAGCAAGACCCAGACCGAGCAGAAACGCGCTGTGGAATGCGGCTACTGGCCCCTCTACCGCTACAATCCTGCAAGCGAAAAACCCTTCACCTGGGATGCAAAAGCCCCCACCGGCAACTTCCAGGAATTCATCCGCAGCGAAGGTCGTTACAAAGCTCTGCTCAAATCCAATCCGGAAGCAGCAGAAACCCTCTATGCCAAAGCAGAAGCTGATGCTGCCAAACGCATGGAATTCTACAAAAATATCGGCGAGATCATGAAGTAATCTTCTGATTGCCTTTGATTTTTGCGGCACACCTCCTTACGGGGGTGTGCTTTTTTGTTTTACCCGGACTGGACTTACCGGACTTACCGGATAAGTCTGATTCGTCCGATAAAATTTTCCTTTTTTTTTCCTTTCCTCTTGATATTTTTCATTTCGGGGGTTTATTATATAGAAAACAGTTTCAAAAAAGGAGTAGAAATGACAGCGGAAGAATTGATCGCCAAACTCGGTACAGAACAGAAAACCCATATTTCCCATGGCGGCGGCACTATGGAATATTGTTTCAAGATCGTGGGGAAAAGACCTGCCAATGGCAAATACCCTGTTTGTATGCTTCTGCATGGAGCAGGGGAAAGAGGCAACGGCAGTAACAATGGTATCCAGCTTATTCACGGGGCGACTGACATCCTTGCATACGCAGAAAGTGAAATGGAAGGCATGATCTTTATTGTACCCCAGTGCCCCGCAGAAAAGATGTGGATCAAGGCTCCCTGGAATCTGACAGAACACACTATGGAGGAAAATCCCACAAAGGAACTTGCTCTTGCGCTGGAGATCCTGGAAAAAGAGATCAATGAAAATGACGGCGACCGTGACCGTATTTATATTACCGGTATTTCCATGGGGTCTTTCGGCTCATGGGACGCCATAAGCAGAATGAATGATTATTTTGCTTCTGCTCTGGTCTGCTGCGGCGGCGGAGATGTGAAACAGGCTCCCGGGCTGGTGGATATGCCCATTTACATTTTCCACGGCGGGATCGACAGTGTGGTACTCCCCTCCCGTTCACGGGATATGTATAATGCCATTTGCGCTGCTGGCGGTAAGAAGGCGGAATATACAGAATATGAAGGCGTGAACCACAACTCATGGACACAGACATACGCAAACAAAGATGTTTTGAGAAAGTTTTTCTCCCATACAAAGTGATATGTCTATGATAAAGCAGAAAAAGAAAAATATATTTTCTTATCCTTTTTCAGAGAAAAGAAAGATTTTTCTATTCTGTTTTTCTGTTCTGCTTTGTTGCTTTTCCCCCTGTTTGACGGGGGGGGAACATCCAACGGAAAAAGAGTTGGCGGAAATGTTGCCTCCGGTCGTTGCGCCATTCCGGAAAGGTATGGTAAAAAGGATTCCGGAAGGAGGAGAAATGGTCTCTTACCGGATCCCACCTGCCGGAACGGAGTTTCAGGTGTATATTGCAGGAGCCGGAAACAGAGGATTTTCTTATGATCCCGGTACGGAGGAAAACCGGAAAACGGCAGAAAAACTTTTTGATTCCTTTTATACGAAGCTGAAGGATACTTCCGCCGGGGGAAAGAAAAAGGTCAAACTGCTGTTCAGGCGTCCTCTTGTTATTTCTGCCCTTGCCGGTAAAAAGGTGCAGGGAGTATGGCAGCAATATCAGACCGGCGGGAAGGCTCCCTTTTCCGGTGCGGGAAGATTTGTGACCTTTTACCGGGGAAAAGTTGTATGGATCGACGGTCTGCATTTACCGGCAGTTTTGCCGCCGGAGGCGCAGCAGCAGCTTTTTTCCCGTTTTGTTACAGCCCTTTGTTCCTCTTTTTATGAGGGGGAGAAAATTACTGTCCCCGGAGAATTGCGCAGTCTCCTCATTTCTGCGTATGATAAACTTCTTACTGTGCCTCTGGAAGCTATGGAAGAAGCATATGCCCTTTCCGCTTTTGTAAATGCGGACAGCCGGGTCATCGTAAATATCATCGACAGTGATCTTGTGTGGCATAAAAGTCTTGCAAAGGGAAGTCTGAAAGAACAGAAATATGCGTTTCTGCTTTTTGCCTCCTATATGGCGGGAAATGCCATAGCCCAGGTGAGGGAGGGGGTCTGCCGGGATAAACGGAACAGCGGTTTGGATGCCATGAAAAAAGTTTATGGAAAATTAAAGGAAAAAGATCCTGCTTTTTCCATACCGGAACTGGAAAAATGAGAGAAGAAAAGAAAATGGAATTGCTTGCGCCCGCAGGGGATATGAATTGCGCACTTGCGGCATTTGACGCCGGAGCGGATGCGGTGTATGCCGGTTTGAAAAAGTTTAATGCCCGGGAACGGTCAGGTAATTTTACTTTTGAAGAATATGGTTCATTGATCCGTTATGCCCATGAAAAAGGGAAAAAGGTCTATACTACATTCAATACGGTGTTGCGGGAGAGTGAAATAGCGGAGGCTTCCGACTTCCTTGCGGAACTGGAATATCTGCATCCGGATGCGGTGATCGTGCAGGATTTTGGTATCGTGCGCATGATCCGGGAGTACTTTCCCCGTCTGACTGTTCACGGTTCCACCCAGATGGCTCTGCATAATTCTGATGATATTGCTGTTGCCGCTTCCATAGGGATCAAACGGGTCATTCTGGAACGGCAGACCACTCTGGAGGAATTGAAACTTATTGCAGAAAAAAGTCCTCTGGAACTGGAAGTATTTGTCCATGGCGCATTATGCTGCTGTCTTTCCGGTTCCTGTCTGCTTTCCTCCTGGTTCGGCGGGGCAAGCGGGAACAGGGGAAAATGCAAACAGCCCTGCCGCAGACTGTTCCGTAATGATAAAGGTAAAGAGGGATTTTTCCTTTCCACGGGAGATCTTGCGGCATATTCTCTTATTCCGGAGTTCCGGAAAATGGGGATCGCTTCATTGAAGATCGAAGGACGGCTGCGGAAGCCGGATTATGTCCGTAATGTCACCAGAGCATACCGTATGCTTCTGGATGCTTCCGAAAAGGAGTTTCCGGAGGCATTGAAGGAAGCGGAAAAACTTTTTGCCCGTACAGCCTCCCGTGTCTCCTCTCTGGGATTTTATAAGAAGGAAACGGCGCAGAAAGTGATCCGTTCCGGAGAGGTGGGGGGGATCGGACAGTATTGCGGAAAGGTGGGAAGAGTCCTCCCCAATGCTCTGGAAACCGTACTTGAGGGCAGAGTGCATATAGGGGATTTTCTCCGGGTGCAGGGCGATGGCGGGGATACCGGGGAGGTATTCTGTGTGCTTTCGCTGAAGGTGAACGGTAAGGAGTGTGTGAAGGCTCTTCCCGGGACAAAATGTATTATCGGAACTAAAGAAAAAAATATTCCCCGCAACGGAGTCATTTACCGTATCGGGGAGGCGGGAAGCCGGATGGAAAGCAGGATCAGCAAGCTGGCGCCGTTCAAGCCGGAAACGGTGCTTGATCTTGAATTGACGCAGGACTCTCTTTCCATAAAATTCCCTCTTCTGCCGGGGAAGGTATGGCAGGAGAAATTGTCTCTTGCACCGGCGCAGAAACATGCTTTTTCTCCGGAAGAACTTGCCCGTGCTTTTGACAGGATGGGGGAATTGCCTTTTATTCCGGAATGTGGAAAAAAGATCGTTAAAGGGGAATTGTTCTTTCCGGCAAGTCTTTTGAAAGAGATCCGCAGAAAATTTAAGAACTGGTGTCTGGAAAATATTTCTGAAGAACTTTTGAAAAATTCCTGTATGGAAAATAAGAGAAGACTGCTGCTGGATTATGAAAAAATGAGACCTGTTTCCTGCACTGAGGAAAATGTACGCGTACTGACAAAAGAGGACAGAGAACGCTTTTATCCCTTCTTTCTGCCGGAAAAAAGTATCGGGGAACAGGAAAGGAAAATCCGGAATATCATAGAGGAAAAAGCTGTGAGGGAGTTTTATATAGCTTCTCCCGGTGGATTTCTTTTGAAAAAAAGATTTGCAGAGAAAAAACTCAAACTTATTCTTTCCGCCCCTCTTCCCCTTGCCAACAGTTTTGCCGCGGCGGAATTTATGGAACTCGGGGCAGCGGAAGGGATGATCCATACGGAACTGGGGAAAGAGGATATGCTTCTGCTGGCGGAAAAGAGTCCCCTCAAACTTCTTCTTTACGGCGAAGGTCACGTGGTTCTTTTTGCCACAAGGGCGAAAGTGGAGGATACCGGGTATCTGGAAGCATCCGACGGGGAACGGTTCCTTGTAAGAAAGGAAGGAGTGCTGACTTTGCTTTACCCCCGGGATCGTATGAGAATACCCCGGGAGATCCCCAATACGGTTTTTTTACGGGATGAAAGAATTTATGAGGGGGAAAATGAGAGAAATAAAGAGGGGGCCTGTTTTAATTTTTTCCGGGGTTTGAGCTGAAAGAGGGAAGAAAGGAAAGTTTTTTTGCAAAAAAAGCGTTTCTCAACTGGAAAAAATGACATTCAGGATGTATATTAAAGGTTTATAAGTGCAAAACAACATTTTTTTATAATGAAAGGATATTCCCATGGCGGACCAGAAAATCGTTAAGGTAAGAAAATCTGCAGTGAAAACCCACCGTCAGAGCGAAGAAGCACGTATTCGTCACAAATCCCGCAGAAATGCCATCAGCACAATGGAGAAAAAACTCCGTGCCGCTGTTGCTGCCGGTGACAAGGATCTGGCTTTTGAACTGCTCAAAACACAGTATGCTGCTCTTGACAAAGCTGTGAAAAGCGGTACTTTCCACAAAAACAAAGCAGACCGGAAAAAATCCCGTCTCGGCACACTTGTTGCCAAAGCAGCTGCTCCCAAAGCTGAAGCTTGAGCTTTTTGAGAAAGTTTTTTTCTGTACGATGAGAGACGGTGTCAGCCGTCTCTTTTCTTTTTAAAACTATGTGTTTTACAGAAGGATGAAAGATGAAATTTGAGTTTATTCCAAGTGATTTTGTTTGCAGCCGCCGTTTTTGTTTTGAGATCGATGAAAAAGAGGATGTGATCCTCTCATTGTTTGTGACCGGCGGTTGTCACGGGAATCTGCAGGGGATAAGCAAACTGCTGCCCGGTATGAAAGTGGAAGAAGCGGTGCGGCGTCTGGAGGGGATCACCTGCGGCGGAAAACCTACTTCCTGCCCGGATCAGATTGCTGAAGCATTGAAAAGAGAATATCTTTCAAAGAAAAATTGAGACGGGATTGTTATGATAGACCGGGGAAGGGGCGGGATATTTACTTCTGCACTTCCCCTTATTTTTTTATGGGAGTTTATTTTCTTGTTGCCTTGTAGCCGGTAAAGAAAGGGAGAAGGGAAGGGGCAAGAGCTTTATTGGAGGCAAGCGTTCCCTTGTGTGCCGTGTCTGTTCCGCCGTAAAGATCCGTACACAGACCTCCCGCCTCCCGCAGAATGACCTCCCCTGCGGCGTAATCATACTTTTGCAGATTGAGTTCCCAGTAGGCATCCAGTCTGCCGCAGGCCACCCAGCAGAAGTCTATGGCGGCGGAACCGTAGCGGCGTATATCCCGGACAAGGGGGGCAATGGCATTGAAGTAAGGCAGATTATTATCTTTCCAGCCTGCCCGGAGACAGGCAAAACCCGTTGCTACAAGACTTCCGGAAAGGGTGTTATGATCTGTTACATGGATCTTTTTTCCGTTACAGTATGCCCCTGTATTTTCCATTGCGTAAAACAGTTCTTTGAAAACGGGGGCGTAAACCACTCCGATCAATCCTTTTCCTTCAAATTCCAACGCAATGGATATGCTGTAATTGGGGGATTCGTGGACAAAAGAGGTGGTTCCGTCAATGGGATCTATCACCCACTGAAAGCTGCTTTCCTTTTCCGTAAGACCGCTTTCCTCTCCCAGAATACTGTGGGAGGGATACTGTTGTGTGATCCTGGATACGATGAGTTTTTCCACTTCTTTATCTGCGGTCGTTACAAGATCAAAAGCAGTCTCTTTATGGTCCACCATATACAAAGGGTCTTTTCTCACTTTTTCTGCCAGAAGTCCGGCATCCACCGCAAGTTCTTTCATAAATTCCAGAAGTTTTTCCGGATCGGTACCCATATTGCGGATTGTGTTGATTCTGTCCATATTTCACCTCAAAGGGGGATCGCAGTGCTGCCGTCGGGGGTATATTCCACTGTCCGGATCTTCTGATAGGGGGAAGCGGGATCTTTCCTGTAGAGGAGAGAACCGTCATCTGCTTCAGCAAAGCAGCCTTTTGCAAAATCTTCCGTAACGGAAGGATATACGATCCAATCCCCTTTCTCTTTCAGCATTGCCTGATTTTTTTCTGCAAGAGAGAAAAGAAGATCGTGATGTCTGCCGTGAAGGTGAGGTCCTTCCCTTTTGTCAAAGATCTCCTGAAGTTCTGCTGCGCTGTGCCCTTCATAAATGGTCTCTGCTTTTCCGGAGATCCCCAGAATATGACCGGAATCCATTCCGCCTCCTGCTCCGGAAAACGGTTGGACAAGGATCACACTGCTGCGGAGAAAACCTCCGCCTTTGAGCATGGCAAGTTCCACACCTACGCTGTGCAGACCGGCAAATGTCCTTACCCCGTTCTCTTCATAGGTAAGGTCTCCGGGGTGGACATTGAGACAGGGAAAGTCTCTTACGATATTGCAGAGAGGGACAAAACCTGCCAGAAGTCCGAAATCGATTTCATAAGGGAGGAGTTTTTCCCGGAGAAGGTCTGTCCACTCTTCTCTGATCTGTCTTGCTTTTTCTGTTGCCAGATTGACTTTTTCCATGCCTCTGGACTTATAGAAATCCTGAATACCTGCTTCCACAAGAGGGAGACCGTATTTCTTTGCTATTTCTCTTGCTCTGCTTGTTTTCGGCCGGTCTGTGACAAGGACGGAAGGTTCCCAGGAGGAGTGAACGGTACTGCCATTGCGGAAACTGTTTTCCAGCAGTTTTTCCGCATTTGTACCGCTTCCGCTTAAAAAAATCGCCCCTTTCGGCGTTTTTTTTCCTACTTTCAGAAAAACATTTGCCATTATTACAACTTTCGATTTGCTTTTACACACTTTATGGCGTAAAATATATGGTGATAAAATTTTTTCAACCTTTATATATAGGACAAAAAAGTATGAAATCAAGTCTTTTTTCCTTGTTTCTTGTTCCGGCAGT
>JAFVRL010000189.1 GCA_017504325.1 Lentisphaeria bacterium
CTGATTCCAAAAATCAGCCGGTGATCATGGTCAGGATTTCCTTGGTGAAGGTGATGATGATGCCGCCGGCCAGGGTCAGGAAGCCATTGGAACGCTGGCTGGGATCGTGGGACTGGAGGGAGAGGCCCACCTGCACGATGCCCCAGCCCAGCAGGATCAGGCCGATGGCACGGATCAGGCTGAAGATGAACTCACTGAGGTTATTGACCACAGTCAGAGGATCGCCGCCGGTGGCAGAAACAGGAACCGCCAGGGCGCAGGCAGTGAAGACGGTCAGCACCGTCAGGGCATAGCGGCGGAAGCCCCGCTTAACCCTGCCGGGGACGGGGATACTTGCGGTGGGGCAGTTTTCTTTTTTCCGGAACAGATTCATGGTTTTCGTTCTCCTTTTGTTGGAATGATTCTTCAAGCTCCTCCTCACTGAGAAGCACAAAGTTGGTGGTGTCAATATCCCATTGGGCTGCCTGATCCAGCAGGCTCTGATCCAGGGTGATGGAAGCAAAGCTGTGGCTGTCCCTATCGTGCTGATAGGGTTCTCCGCCGCCCTCCGGGGTCAAATAATAATTGGGATGCTTGGTCAGATCGTACTTCCGATCCTGAATGGGCCGTTCTCCGCGAATGAACAACAGCGCAGTATCATTGTCGAAGGTACGCATCTCGTCCGGGGTTTTCAGTTCCCGGCCCGTGGACTGATAGTTGGTGGAATAGCTGCCGTTCCGCCCTTTGGACTTGCCGTAGGTGTTCGTATCGATGGTCTCTTTGCCCAGCAGCTTGGAAATATACTCGTGGGTTCCCTGCTCATTGCCGCCAAGATAGAGGAATTCATCGCAGTTGCCCACGATGCTCTCCCAATCCTTCTCATACAGGGCCTTCAGCTGGGAGAGGTTCTGTAGGATGATGGACACGCTGATCTCACGGCTTCGCATGGTGGCCAGACGATTCTGGAAATCGTTCGGCAGGGCGATGTTCGCAAACTCGTCCATCACGAAGTGGACATGGACAGGCAATCTGCCATTCTTGGACTGGTCTGCCTGGTCAAAGAGAATCTGGAACAGCTGATTATAGAGGATACTCACCAGGAAGTTGAAGCTGGTATCGCTGTCGGGGATGACTGCAAACAATGCCGTCTTTTCCTGTCCGATGGTGTCCAGCTCCAGCTCATCGGTCATGGTCAGCTGCGCCAGTTCGGGGATGTTAAACTTCTCCAGCTTGGACAGCAGGGTGATGTTGATGGATTTTGCAGTCTTGCCTGCGGCCTTCTTGTAGTCATCATAGAACTTCACAGCCACATTGTCCGGCTCTTCCTCCCGGTACTTTTCAAACAGCACATCCATCGGAGACTGGAAATCCTCATCCTCCTCCTTGATCTGCGCCGACCGCAGGACCTCCATGACCATATCGAAGTTCTGCTCCTCTTTAGGTGCGAACAGCCACAGCAGACAGATGATCGCTTTCAGCAGGATCGATGCAGCATTGTCCCAAAATGGGTCCTGGGATTGTGCGCCCTTGGGCATGGAAGCCGCAAAGATGTTGGTCACAAGCACCTGGATGTCCTTGATGCTCTTAATGTAGTGGAAGAGATTGTAGCAATCGCTCTTTTCCATATGAACCAGATCCAGGACTTTGATCTTATAGCCCTTTTGCTTCAGGACATTGCCAGTGGTACGCAGGATCTCACCCTTTGGGTCCAGAATGATGAAGCTGCTGTTGGCGTTCAGCACATTGGGAATGACATAGAAACGGGTCTTTCCGGCACCGGAACCGCCGATCACGAGGATATTGAGATTACGCCGATGTCGCCAGCACCAGAAGCTGATCCGCACATTCTGCGTCAGGATCTTATTGAAGAACGGGTCTTCATCCTTTTTGGTGGAATATTTCCCGTTGACGATCATCACAGACCCCCACTTGGCAGAGCCGTACTCTTCCCTGCGGCGGTAGTTACGGTCATCCGAAAGATAAATGCCGATGCAGACCATATAGATCATGGACAGGATCAAAATGGTGCGAGGGGTATCCTCGCACCATTGGATGGCAAATGGATTTGCAAAGGCGGCATCTGCGTTGGCGATCAGCTTGGGAAGTCCGCCGTCCATATAAGGGGCGATCAGCAGGGCCAGCCAGAATACCGGGATCAGCCCAAGGGCATATCCCCAAAGCCATTTCCGGGAGAGCTTATCCTCGTTCATCCCGATTCCGAGTCTCCCGTCTGGGTCGGGTATTCACAATTTTCTTTGTCAGCTTGATCAGATCCGGGTCAGGCCCCGTTTTGCTGACATAGGCGTTGTGCAGAGCCATCAGGCCGTTCAGCACCATATCACGCTGACTCTGGGTCAGGGTGATGACATACTTTTCTTCTCTTGCCACGGCTGTCCTCCTTACCGGGCATCCCGGTTCTTGTCGCTCCGCTGACGGGGAGCGAGGAGCTGCTGCAGCCCATCGGAAAGCCGATTGGTGTTCTCCCGGATGCCATCCAGCTCGGCGTGTACCGCCTTGTTCTCCGTCCGGCTCAGCCGCTCCGGCAGCTTGTCGAAGCTGAAGCTGTCAGTAGGAACACCGAACCGCTTGCAGAGGATGTAAGCGATGCAGGAGGCATCGAAGTCACACTCACTGCGCTTTCGATGACCCTTTGCATACTCAGCCACGGCGATTTCCTGGGTGATACACCGAAACAGGGTGTCAGCATCCAGCCCCTGCTTGACATAGATCTTCCGTCTCTGGGGATCGAAGCGGGCGGCGTATTCCGCCTGAGGGTTATTGCGGATCTCGATGGGACAGGGCGCATTGCGCACCAATGCCTCCAGAAGACGCCGGGGATCGTAGGTGATCTTGCTTTCTGCGGAAATTGCCGTGGTCTGGGAGATATCAAAGACTTTACCTGCGTTGAAGCCGTTTCGCTGTTCGCCGCCTGCCTTACGGTAGGTGCTGGGGACCATGATGGTGATGCTCTTAGCCCCCTTCTGGATACTGATGCCGTCAGCCTTCCAGTCCTCGAAGGTGGCCAGCTTCACTGCATCCTTGTTCTGGTAAGCAATCAGGATGGCATTTCGCATGGAGTAACGGTCAAAGCGGCTCTGCACATCCAGGTAGTCCTGGAATGCTTCACCGCTGACCTTCAGCCGTGCGGTAGCTGCATCCACCATATCGAACATGGCCTGACACGGGCTTTGGGATTGCTTCTGCCGATACCGTTGGCAAGAGCTGTGAGAACCTCCGCAATGATATCGGAAGTGAGACGGTCTTTGCAAATGGGACAGGAGTTTTTATGTTCATCCGTGGAATAGGCGCAGTTTGTGGTATTTTCACTTCTGGTGATGGTAAAGATCCCGGCAAGATTGGGGCATTGGGCAAAAAGAGTTGCCATGGCGTTTTCCAGATAATCCAGCACAGGTTTTTTAGAAGTGCAGAGGCAGAGAGTTCCTTCCTTATCGGTAGCTCCTTCCAGATCTTTGAATTTATCTGCCCATTCCAGCATAATGGAACGGGGTTCATTGAAGTAAAGATAGATCCCTACGCCATGTTTGGCGGCGCGGTCGGTAAGACGGCGGAGATTTTTCACTCTTCTTTCATAGTCACCGGACATTTCCGGAGCGCGATCCCAGGGAACAAGTCCGTAAAGAACTGCCTGGAACCAGAGACCGTTGATACCCGCTCTGGCGTAATCTTTGAGCATTTCATCAGAGAAATCGGAAAGTTTATCATCCATAAGCGGATCGCCGTAACTTGCGGAATAGGGATAGATCATCCGTAAGTTTTTCGTTTTGGCAGGGGCTACTCTTGCGCATTTTTTGAAATCGAAAGGAGCAAAATTCTTTGATTCCTTCACAAGATCGGCGCAAAGTTCATTTTTGATCTCTTTGAGTCTGGCGATGGTCTCTTCGGAAGGTTCTTCATATTTCAGGACTTTCGCCGCAGGTTTCAATGACCCCAGTTTATGATAAAGGAAGTCATCTTCCTTGAGACAGAAAGCAAGTTCCTTTTCGCTCATATCCAGCATTTCGAGGATCTGTTCATAAGGGAGGAGATGCCAGTTCTGCCGGATGAGGGAGATATATCCTCTGGTCTTCCAGAATTTTGTCTGCCCTGCTTCATATTTGGGCAGCCCCATGAATTTGGCAATACGCAGGATCTTTGCGGAAGTCGTTCCCAGAAGTTTTGCCATTGTGGCAACGGGGATCATATTCCAGTTACGGAAGATGAAGCAGCTCACCCGGTCAGGAAAGTGGGTGAAGGAAAGCGGTTCGGGAGTGGGTCCCGGAGGCAGAAATTCGTAAGCCATAAAACACCTTTTTTTGTTTTGTTATCGGATATACAGAAATCATACATACAAAAAACTGCCGGAAGATCCGGAGACTTCCCGGCAATTTTTGTTTAATTTAACATTTGTTTTTATAAAGTCAAGAAGAAAAACAGCATTTATATGAGGTATTTGCCTTGTTTCCCCATTCCGCAACGGGAATTTGCAAAACTTCAGGCAAGGTCGATAAGTTTGTGCATAGCCATGCCGAAGGCTTCCATCGTGACCTCTGCATCATAACCCGCCCGGTGGGGTCTTGCCGTATCAATATTTGCCCCCAGTCCCCATGCCTGTACCAATGCAGGCAAACTGTAACTGGGAAGTCCCGGATAGGCCTTTTTGATAAGAACGATACTGTCGTATGCACCGTTTTTCAATAAAGGCAATCCCACCCTTGCAAAACTTTCCTGCATGAAACTCAAATCAAATCTTGCATTATGCGCCACCAGACGGGAACCGCGGATAAAATCCTGGAAGGCATACCCCGCTTCCGTAAATTTGGGAGCATCCTTCACCATCTCATCGGTTATCCCGTGAACACGGCTTACTGCATAGGGGATCGCCACTGCCGGATTCACCAGAGTTTCAAATCTGCTGTAAGAGCCGTCCACTTCCACACGGACTGCCCCGATCTCCACGATACGGTCTCTTACCGGACTCATGCCGGTGGTTTCAATATCAAAAACAGTGAAAGGCCCGTGTTTATGCCAGAGTGCCATAGTAATTCTCCCGCTTTCGAGGACCTTTATTTATCCTGATACCCGTCCGGATATTTCTGCATCCATTTCCAGGCGGAAGAGATGATCTTTTCCGGATCTTCGTACATGGGAGTCCAGTTGAGTTCCTTTCTTGCCCGGTCGGAACAGGCAATAAGTCTGGGAGGATCCCCGGGGCGGCGGGGAACCACATCTGCCGGAATCGGGTGTCCGGTCACTTTCCTTGCCGCATTCAGGATCTCCAGCACACTCATACCGTTGCCTGTCCCCAGATTGTAATGCCCCGCATGAGGTGCATCAATGGCTTTTTCATGTGCCTGTGCAAGGTCAAGGATATGGATATAATCTCTTATACAGGTTCCGTCGGGTGTATCATAATCGTCCCCGAAAAGCATGGCTTTTTCCCTTTTTCCCTGTGCCACCTGCAGAAGAATGGGGATAAGATGGGTCTCCGGAGAGTGATCCTCCCCGAAATTCTCCGTAGCTCCGGCAGCATTGAAATAACGCAATGCCACATACTTGAGACCGTGGATCTTATGATACCAGGAGAGGATCTTTTCAAAACATAGTTTGGATTCCCCGTAGGCATTAATGGGATTCTGGCAAGTGGTTTCCTTTATGGGGATCTCGGCAGGTTCGCCAAAGGTGGCGGCGGTACTGGAAAATACGAAAGCGGATACCTTTCCTTCCACAGCGGCATCCGCAAGATTCTGGGCATTTGCCACATTGTTGCGGAAATATTTGCCCGGGTCTTTCATGGATTCCCCAACAAGGGAGAACGCGGCAAAGTGCATAACGGCATCATAGGAATTTTTCCGGAAAAGATCCAGAAGAAGTTTCCGGTCTGCAAGATCGCCTTCAATAAAAGAAGCCCTTTTATCAATTGCTTTTCTGTGCCCTGTAACGAGGGAATCAAATACAGTTACCTCATACCCTCTGTCCAGCAGATATTCCGTACAGGCACTTCCGATATAACCGGCACCGCCGGCAACAAAAATATGTCTTTTCTTTTCCATGACACTTTTCCTTACATATACTCAATCTTCTGAAGGTCTTGCAAGCTCTTCCGCTTTCACTTCAGGGTGATGATATTTTTTTCTTGCAGGATCGATTTTTCCATACTGGATCGCTCCTTCCGGACACCACTGGAGACATGCCATGCATTGTTCGCAATGATGGTTCCAGGACGGGTGATTTTCTTTGTCCAGCGTAATATTGGATGCGGGACAGATCCTTGCACACATCTCACAACTGCTGCATTTTTCATTGATCCGGAAGGCTTTATCCGAATTGGCAAGAGTGGCGATAGCTCTTCCCGCAACAAATTTTACAAATGTATCTATGGGGAATACACGCAAAGGATGGGTCTTTTTCCGTTTCTTCACCATGATGGCGGCAATACGCAATGCCCGTTCCGCCCGCTGGAAGATCTGCTTGATCTGTTTTTCCGGCAATGCCCCGGAAAGGGGATAATAGTTGGAAGGCATACGGATATGGAAACATGCCTTCACATCAATGGAGCGTTCCGCAAGGATGTCTTCAACAATGGGAAGAGCGGCTCCCGGCACACCGGAAGAGGTGCAGACCGCATACAGAAATCTTCCTTTCTGTCCTCCTTCCGGAAGAGTGATGCGTTTGAGAAATTTATGAACGGTGGGAGGGACACCGCCGCAATAGACAGGGAAAAAGATCCCGGTGACATCCGCATCCAGGATCACATCTTCGCACCGGTCAAGATGGGCGATGGAGAGGAGTTCCGCCTTCTGAAAATTTTTTGCAAACTGTTTTGCCAGATAATAAGAATTGCCCGTTCCGGAAAAATAATATATCCTGTGCATGGTCATCTTCCCTTTCTGTTTCCTTGTTGTATCTTTATTTAAGATAATCCATTTTTCTGTTTTTTTCAAGTTTTTTGCCTGAAAAACCGCATCTATCCCGCAATTTTACAGCAGCAGATACCTATGCTTCTGCGTTTTTATTTTTGTTTCCTCCGGTCCCTGCCCTTATTCAACGGTTTGCCGGGAAGTTTCGGATTTTTTCCGGGATAATCATACTCTGAAAAAGATCCTGTCTTGTTTTTCCGGTTCTGTGTGATATATTTATGGAAAAACAAAGGAGGAAAAAATGCGTTTAGGTTTTATCGTTCCCACATCTCTGGAATCCATCAATTTAAATCCCCTCAATGCCCATGTGACCAGTGCCGGTTACGGTGCGGGAAAGACTGCGGTATGTGCCGCTGCTGCCGATCTCATATTCAAAAAACATTGTGATACCATTATCATCTGGGGGCTTGCAGGCAGTTTGAATCCTGCTGTGGGAGTAAATGACATTCTCATTGGCACCGCCGCAGCCTATCACGACTACAATATAGCTCCTCTTGCCGGTTCAACCGGGGTGGGGTTTGTGCAGGATTTTGCAGAGAACATCTGGGTGGAACTGGATCCTGTCCTTGCAGAAACTCTGTTCAGAAGTGTGAAAGAACTTTTCCCCGGACGCAAAGTGGTAAAAGGGAGGATCTGTACCGGAGATCAATTTGTTCAGCATGAGTCCTCTGCTGATTACAACAGAGTGGAAAAGGAATCGTATGCTGTGGATATGGAATCTGCCGCCCTTGTCCATTTCTGTCATCTGGTGGATAAAAATGTGAAGGTGGGGATCGTAAGGATCATTTCCGACAATGCTGATCACAATGCAAATATCAATTTTTCAGAATTTCTGGAAGAATTCGGCAAGCTGAACGGAAAAATGTATGTGTTCCGGGAAAAGATCCTGGGGGAGAATTCCACATTGGAACGCCTTGCCCCCTATGCAGGAAATGCTGCCGCCCTTGTTGCAGAAAAAACATTGTTTGATGAGGCCTGCCATAAGATGTATGACCGTTTTCTTGTGGAGGAACATTCTGCAGACATTGACGCAGTAATTTCCGGTGACGGGGAAAGCGGATATTTTGCCAAGCGTATCGCCGAAATGCTTTCCGTACCTTTTCTTCATCCTGTTCCCCGTGAAGGACTTGAAGGAAAAAAACTTCTTCCTGTATTTGATACCCTCTCACAAACTTCTTCTGTCCTTGAGAAACGGAATACTTTTACGGCAAAAGGGGCGGAAGCAAATCATATCCTTGCTTTTTCATGCAGCAGAAAATCCGCAGAAGCAGAGGAATGGAAAAAGGAAAAGATCAAACTCACTTTCCTTGTGGAAGAATAAAAAAGACTGAAGAGGTAATTTCAAAAGTCATTCAAAAAAAATCAAAGCAGATGTACTTTCAGATTTTTGAGGAGTTTTGAAATTGCCTCTAAACAGGAAAGATTGGCTCTTCTCACATTTTACCAAGTGTCTTTCCGGCACCCTTTTCCAACCGTCCGGCAATACCGGCACAGGTTTTGCTCAAGCGGAAAAGGGCATTTGCCGCCAGTTCTGCCGATGAGGGATAAAAGAGCGTCTGTGAACGCATATTTTCCGGAGTATTGCTGTAAAGAAGGTCGGAATCATACCTTTCAATACTGATCCAATCCCGGAAAAGATCAAAGGAACGGATATGAAAAGACCGGAAACGGTGCATAAGCGGTGAGTCCGGGGGAAAAATACGGTATTTTTTCATTTTCAGAAAAATGAGGTGATTTCCTGCCAGTTCCCTGTAAAAATCTCCGCTTCTGGCAAAAAGTATCCTGTTTTCCGTACAGGAGAGAGCTTCAGAAACACAGAGAAGGGCATTATCCGAATCAGAAAGGAGCTTCCGGCGCAAAAGGGTGAAAGGCATTCCTGTAAGATAACGCTTTGCAAAATGAGTGCCTGCAGTGTGGACAAAAAGAAAAAACTGAAAATCTTTTCTTTGCCGGTAATCCCCTTCCGGAAGGGAAAGAGTGTCAGGAAAAAAGTCCATCTGCTTCCTCCATATCTTCTGTATCTTCCAGTTTCTGCAATACTTCGGAAATATTTTTTCCTCTGAAAGAGGGATTGATCCCGAACCTCGTAAGAGGAAAATCAAATTTTACAGGATCATCCGGATCAAAAGAGGCAAATTTTTCTGTGATCTCTTTTGCC
>JAFVRL010000190.1 GCA_017504325.1 Lentisphaeria bacterium
CTTTTTCTTGCGGCATCCAGCAGGATGCTCCATCTGATCAAACTTACAGCGGTGCAGGGTATCCTTCTGGGGATCCTGCCCCTTATGTCAGATCTGGGCACATTGCAGCTGGAGAACTGTGTGCTGGGGTTCATCAATATTTCTGTCAAAGGATTCATCCTTCCCTATCTGCTTTATGTGGCGATGAAAAAGGCTTCTGTCCAGAGGGAACTGGAACCTGTTATCGGGTATTCCGTTTCCGCATTTGCCGTTCTTCTCTTCTGCGGAATAAGTTTCTGGGTGGCAGACCGTCTTGGGCTTTCCACCCGTCTTGCGACAGCGGAAGTGGCAACCTCTTTCGCATTGCTTCTCACCGGTCTGTTTCTGATTGCAGCACGGAAAAAAGCGTTGACCCAGGTCATCGGTTTTCTCACCTTTGAAAACGGGATCGCGCTTTTCGGCATCGGACTTATGAAACACCATCCTCTTCTGGTGGAACTGGGAATACTGCTGGATGTTTTCGTTCTGGTATTCATCATGGGGATCGCCGTCTGTCAGATCAAAAGAGAGTTTGCCCATATTGATGCGGATAAATTATCCTCTCTTGACGATTTTCCTGAAAAAGTTTCATCCGTCAATACTGTTGCAAAGGAGGCGACAAAATGAGTTTTATCCCCCTTATTCTGCTGATCGTGCCGCTTGCTGCATCCCTTTTTGTCCTGGTGTGCAAAGAAAACAGGATCAGACATATTCTCACATTCTTTTCCGCAGTACATCTGCTGCTTGTTCTTTCCGGAGCATATTACCGTAACGGAGTGATCACCATAGGCAGCATCCAGCTGGGATTTGATATTTATGATCCGGCATATTATGTACTTGGTATCACCTCACTGCTTTTCTTCTTCATCACTCTTTACCTGCGTTCCTGGATCCCTGCGGATGAGGAATGCGCCAGGATCCGTAAAGAATCTCCGGGAATGAGCAACAAGATGTTTTCCATCCTGATGCTGCTTTTTCTGGATACGATGACCCTTACCGCCCTTTCCAGGGATTTCGGTATGTTGTGGGTTGCGGTGGAAGCCACCACCCTTGCCAGTGCGCCTCTCATCAACTTCCACAAAACGAAAAGTTCTCTTGAGGCGATGTGGAAATATCTTCTGCTCTGCTCCCTGGGGATCGGACTGGCACTTTTCGGCACAATGCTTCTGAGCGCCTCTCTTGCCCCCAACAGTTCCCTTTCCTTCGGTTCCATAGCCGTACTGAAGCCGGTGTGGTTCAAAGCAGCATTTGTATTCTGTTTTGCCGGCTACGGTCTCAAATGCGGTCTTGCCCCCTTCCACTCCTGGCTGCCGGATGCCCACAGTGAAGCTCCTTCCCCGGTTTCCGCTCTTCTCTCCGGAAGTCTCCTCAACTGCGCTCTTCTGGGGATGTGGAGGATGCGGGATGTTGCCCCGGAAGGCTCTTTGCAGTTCTGTGATAATTTCTTCATCTTTTTCGGTTTTGTCTCTCTTGTTGTTGCAGCGATCTTCATCATCGGACAGAAAGATTACAAAAGGATGCTTGCCTACTCCAGCGTGGAACACATGGGACTGATCGCCCTTCTTATCGGATTTTCCGCAGAAGGAACGGCACTCATCCACATGACCTTCCACTCGCTCATCAAGATGATGCTTTTCCTTGCGGCAGGCAATATTCTGCTCTGTTTCGGGACAAGAAGGATCTCTTCTGTTCAGGGGATTTTTGATTTTCTGCCCAGAACATCCAAAGTCTGGATGGCAGGGATGCTTCTTATCTGCGGGACTCCCCCCTCCCCGCTTTTCTTCACAGAATGGATCCTTATAAGTCATGCCGGGATCTATCTGGGCGGTCTGATTCTTTTCCTTCTTTTCATCATCTTTTGCGCCATGTGCAATATTGTGATGAAGATGTGCATGTCCGTTCCTGCGGAAAATACGGAGCTTATCCAGCTGGACGCCATCGCCAGAAAAGTAAACCGGGTCCCCGCCTTCATCCTATATGCCATTTTGCTGGGAACGCTTGCTGTTGCGGCGGCGGTCTACCTGCTTGCTTCAGAGACGATCACCCTGTTCTGACAGGGAGAAAGGAATATATACAATGGGTAATGATTTACAGGACTTTCTTTTTATGGAAAACGGTTCTTCCGTTTCCCTTCAGGATATTCCCGGAATACCGTTTGCCTCCTTCCGGGAAAAAGTGCTTCTTCTTATGCAGGAAAACCGGTTGGAAGCCTTTTTTGCCCTTCCGGAAAAAGAGAAAGGATTTTCCCTTTTCATTCTTCTGGGTTCTCCGGCAAAAAAAGGATTTCTTGTTGCGAAAAGTACAGTAATGGATTCTTTTGAATCCTTCACTTCCTCCCATGCGGCATTCAACCGTTTTGAGCGGGAGATCATGGAAAAATATCCTGCACTTTCCATACAGGGTCATCCCAATGCCAAACCGCTGCGTTTCCCCGGGAAAAATGAGGAAACCGGAGTAATGGATTATTTCAGGATGAAAGGAGATGCGGTACATGAAGTGGCAGTGGGTCCGGTACACGCCGGAGTCATTGAACCCGGTCATTTCCGTTTTCAGTGCATGGGGGAAGATGTTTATTCTCTGGAGATCTCTCTTGGCTATCAGCACAGAGATCTGGAAAATATGCTTGTCAACGGTCCTGACGCCAAAAGCATCCATCTTATAGAAACCGCTTCCGGGGATTCATCCATCGCCGCCGCCATCAATTACAGCCGGATCATGGAAACACTCTCCGGAGTAAAAGTGGAAGAGGATGCGGAAACAGCCAGACAGGTCGCCCTTGAACTGGAAAGATGCGCCAATCATATCGGAGATCTGGGGGCACTTGCCGGAGATGTGGCATTTCTTCCCACAGCAAGTTTCTGCGGCAGGATCAGGGGAGAATATCTCAATATGACTGCGGAACTTTGCGGCAACCGTTTCGGACGCAATTTTGTTGTTCCCGGCGGAATCAGATACTCTCTGGACAGAGAGATGGCACAGAAAATTCTGCCCTGGCTGAAAAAAGTTTCCAAAGAACTCTGGAAAGCTCTTGCGCTTATGTTCAATGCTCCCACATGCCTTGACCGTTTTGAGCATACAGGGACAGTTCCGCTGGAAACCGCAAAGGAACTGGGACTTACCGGTATGGCGGCAAGAGCAAGCGGATTGCAGTGTGATGCAAGAAAAGATTTTCCGGTAAAAGGAGTCATTTCTGCAGAAAGTGTTTTTGAAGATCAAAATCCGTTTGAAGGCAATGGAGATGTTTATTCCCGGGCGATACTGCGTTTTCGTGAGTTGAGAAAGAGTCACGAATTTCTTTTCCGGCAACTGACGGAGATCCAGAATACCCGTACAGCAACAGGCGAACAGCTTTCCCTGCAGAAAGAGAAACTGGCAGTCAGCGTTACGGAAGCATGGCGGGGAGAGTTGTGTCATGTTGCCGTTACGGATACAGAAGGCAGATTCCGTCTTTACAAGATCGTGGATCCCTCCTTCCACAACTGGGAGGGGCTTGCCATGGCATTACGCAATGAACAGATCTCCCATTTTCCCATTTGCAACAAAAGTTTCAATCTGTCCTACTGCGGACACGATCTCTGACAGAAAGGAAAGAAAATATGTGGAAAGCACTTAAAGCAAGACTTTATCAAGGATACCGTACAGGGAAATTCCCCACAAAGACTCCTCCGAACCTTCCGGAACGCTTTGCCGGAAGACCGGAAGTGGATCAGGAAAAATGCGCAGGAAAAGAAGAAATGCTTTCTTCTCTCTGTCCGGTAAAAGCCATTTCTGTCATCAATGGGAAACTTACTCTTGATCTGGGAAAATGTATTTTCTGCAAAAAATGTGCCGAAAAATGTGACGGGATCCGTTTCACCAAAGAATATCGCCTTGCGGCGATGAAAAAAGAAGATCTGCTGACCGATTCCACTTATTATACCCCGCCTCTGCCTCAAGACAGGAGTCTTGCAAAACTCTGCGGCAGATCCCTGAAGATCCGGCAGGTCTCCGCCGGAGGATGCGGGGCATGTGAACTGGATTTCAATGTTCTCAATACCCTTGCATGGGATATGGGCAGATTCGGTATCCAGGTGGTCGCCTCCCCCAGACACGCAGACTGTATTCTCGTAACCGGACCGGTAAGCAGAAATATGCTCCTTGCTCTCAAAAAGACTTATGATGCCGCCCCCCGTCCCGTATGGGTCATTGCCTGCGGTGCCTGTGCCGTTTCCGGCGGTCTTTACGGAGAAAGCGGACAGTGTGAACAGAAGTTGGATGAGATCCTCAAAGTGGATCTCTATATCCCCGGATGTCCCCCGCATCCCTCAACGATCCTGGAGGGGATCATGCGCCTTATGGGAAAAGGAGCCGGGCCGGAAAATAAATAACAGCAAATCCGGCATAAATCGAGCAGGAGGGGGTGTTGCAAAACCTCATAAAAGGTTGCAAATCCCCTGTTTTTTTGTATAAATTTTTATTTGCTGTCGAAAAAATCAGCAATCTTGAATTTATACAACAATAGTAAACATTATTGCAGGTAAAATATTGTATCTCTTTTATATAAAATAAATTGGAATTGCTTTTATTACTTGAAATAAAAGCATTTCCGGTGAAAGTTTTTGGAAAATGGGGTGTGGGGAAGAGACCCTTTTTTCAAAAAGGTTTCTTCCCCACAAACCAGTTTTGCAACA
>JAFVRL010000191.1 GCA_017504325.1 Lentisphaeria bacterium
AGGCACTGTGGGCACCGCCGGAAATACCGGAAGTTACATAAAGCTGTTTACTGCCTTTTTTATATTTCCCGTAAATATATTCCAGCGGCGGGCGTTCCGGAAAGTTTTTTTTCTGCCGCAGGTAAATCAATTTCTTTGCAGGAAAAAAGGGCAGATCCACAAGTCCGCCGTGATAATGACCGGAAAGCAGCAGAATATTTGCCATGCCGGGAAGAAAATCAAATAATTCCGGCCGGTGGGAAAGGATCAATAATGGAGTATTTTCCGGGAGAATTTCATCTTTCCGGAGTAAGTTTTCTGCAGGTAAATGAAATGTCTCCCACCGGGGCAATTTTCTTTTTTTCCCTTTTTCTTTTTTGGGGACCGGGATCTCCTTTTTACCGTAAAATGCTAATATTTTCCCATTGACAACCGGCAGAAAATAGGTGTCTTCAAGGTAAATGATCCCTCTTTTTTTCAACAATTCGATTAGCCCATCTGCTTTCGCAGCATTTTCATGGTTCCCTGAACAGTAAATGATTCCGTGCCTGCTGCGGATTTTCTGCAGAAAGGTTAGGATTTCACTCTGAAACGACGGCAGATAATCTTCCACTGACCGGTCGATCAGATCTCCGCCTATAAGGATAAAATGGGCATTTTCCTGATTGACTTTTTCCGTAAGCTCGTCAAAAACAGGATTTTTAATTGTCTCTTTACGCAAATGAAGATCGGCAAAAAAGACGATTTTTATATTTTCATGTTCTTCCGGCAGATCTTCCAGATAAGCGTTAAATGCCGTCCTTGCAAGTTCCCCGTCGCAGGCACACAAAAACACATGCAGAAACAGCAGAACTGCAACAATATTGATCCTGAAAACAGAGGTGAAAAGGTTTATTCTGCTCATATAAGCGGGGCAAACTCCCCTGCATTGCCGTTGAGCCCTATACACTCGATCTCTACGAGCCACGCCGGTCTGCATACTGGAGCTTTCAGAAAAACAGCGGGAAGAGTTCCGGGAAAATGTTTCTCCATGACTTTTTTCACAATGAAAACATCCGCCGGATCTCTCAAATAGACCGTGGCAAGTTTTATATCCGGTAAATCTCCGCCGCCTTCTTTCAGCAATGCCGCAAGGTTTTCCATGATCCTTTCCGTCTGTTTTTCCACATCATAAAGAAAAAGAACCTGTCCTTCCCTGTCAATACTTGCTGTCCCGGAAATATAATAATGGCTTCTGTCACCGAATGTGATACGGGTACCCCGCTCGAACCGGACACCGTAAAGTGCTGTGGAAGAAAGAAAATCCAATGCATACAAGTGCTGTATCTGTTCCTGTGCCAAGCCTGTATAACTCAAGGAATCCATTTTTACGATCCTTGAAGGATCCTCACACTCTCCTGCAATACCCGTACTTGCGATGAAATGATTTTCTTTTGTCAAACCAACCGTATCGAAAAAGTCATTTCTTGCCTTTACCAGTCCTGCATAGTTGTTATCCACATCTTTGCAATAGATCCATGTCCGTAATGTATTTTCTTCCACACAGGCATTTTCCTTATGCAGAAGATCCTGCAGGGAAACAAATTCCTCCATCATCTGCCGGTAACTGCCGGAAAAGGCTGTTTCCTGCCGGAAAAGGATCGCTGTATAATCTTTCCAGCTTACCTTGAAGGCTTCACCGGAAAGTTTTTCCTTTTTCATTCCCGGAATGTGCCATGCTGTCAGTGCCAATCTTGCATGGGAGGCGGGGGCCTGACCGATCACAGATATAAAAGAGCATCTTCCTTTCAGTTTTTCCCGGAGAAAATGCCCCTGGTTGGCAATATCGCTTAAATGAAAACGCAACAGAAATTCACTTGCCTCCGAACAGGAATTTTCTGCAAGTATTTTCTCATATTCCTCCAGAAGGGAAAGAGCTTCGCTTTGAAAATCTTTTGCCGGAGTGCTTTCTCCTGCAAAAAATATTTCCCGGCATCCATTGTTCGATGTAAAAACACTTTTTGAAATCATTATTTCACCTCCATACGCAGTACCGGAAGCGGTACAAGAGATTCTCTTCTTATGATGTCTCCATTCTTGTCCGGGGATGCGTCAAACTGCATTTTTACTTTGAATACCTGATTATATACTCCTTTTGCCGCATCTTTTTCAGCTTTCAGGGTGATTTTCAGAAGCTCACTTGAATAATTTTTTTCTGTGTGGATGACTTCCTGTTTGATGATGGTAACGCCTTTGGGGGGATTTTCCATTGTGACAGAATAAGTCATATCATGGGGCGAAAGAACTGTATAAACGGTCAATTCGGCGGTGCTGCCTGCCTTTAATGTAACGGAGTCCACTTTTTCATATACCGGCGGGATCCATCTTGTGGGAACTTTTGCAGCACGTTTCGCTGTACGTTTTACTGATTTATTCTGTTTCTTTGCAGGATTGTTTTTCACAACGGCTTTTTTACTGCCTTTTTTATCCTGTATTTTCACCGTATCTTTTTTACTGCCCTTTTTATCCTGTGTTTTAACACCAGTTTTCACAACCGTTTTTGCCGGAGCTTTTTTCACTGCCTTTTTTATCC
>JAFVRL010000192.1 GCA_017504325.1 Lentisphaeria bacterium
CCCCCATTTATTTTTTCCGGCGATCAAAATCTCCTGATCCGGCAGAGTATAGATGTAAAAGGCTTCTTTATGAGGACTTTTTTTCAGTTTTTCAACGATAAAGGTGGGTACACTTTTATTATCAGCCGTTGCAAGGAAGAATTTTTTTCCGGAAGGAGCCAGTTTATTTCCATAATATTTCAATTCTCTTGCGGCAAGCTGTTCATGGGGAGTACCGTCCTGTGTACGCACTTTGATCTCTCCGCAAAGGGCAGAAACCCCTGCAGTCAAAAGAATAACCGACATCAAAACATTTTTCATAAAACAATACCTTTTTATTACATTGGATCCGGCATTTTCCGCTGATGGCTGTCCCATTGCTCAAAACTTCGCAGATCCGGGATCATATACTACGGGAAAATGGTTCTTCTGTATTTCTGTCCCCGGCAGTCCGGCAGAAGTAAAAGAACATTTTTTCATCCTTTTCCCTGTGCATCATTTACGGCTGCTGCCTTTATACCGGCCGGTGGCATCACGGTAAGTCGTGGTTTTGCCGTTTACGGTGGCACTTCCCGCATAACGGCCGGTGGCATCACGGTAAGTCGTGGTTTTACCGTTTACGGTGGCACTTCCCGCATAACGGCCGGTGGCATCACGGTAAATAATGGTTTTGCCGTTTACAGTGGCACTTCCCGCATAACGGCCGGTGGCATCACGGTAAGTCGTGGTTTTGCCGTTTACGGTGGCACTTCCCGCATAACGGCCGGAGGCATCACGGTAGGCAGTCGTTCTCCCGTTATTTGCAGCACTTCCCGCATAACGGCCGGTGGCATCACGGTAAGAAATATTTTTTTGGGCAAAACACCCGATCCCTCCGGTAAATACCAACAACAGGAACAAGTATGATTTCCCATTTTTTCCCAACAGTCTTCTGACAAAATTTTCTTTTTTCATCTGCTGAACTCCTTTTTTCCGGGATCATAATTTTCCGGAAACACGGGAAATCCTGTCTTCCGGATGCATGAATGAGTTTCTCTCTCTGTAAAGGATTACTATACATGAAAACAAACAAAATAAAATGTAAAAAACTGTATTTTTATGTCAAAAAACACATTTTTCCAAAAAAAGCAGAAATAAAAAGGGCGCTGTCCCGGAAAAGGACAACGCCCGTAAATCCAAATGATCTCAAATAAAGGAAAGGTTATTTCAGCGTATCCAGTTCCGGATAAACAAAACCATATTTATCCTGTGCAGGAGAAATGACCCATTCAGGTCTGATGATGGGGGCATATCCCCATTCAGGACTGTCCGGAGTATAGGAACACCCGGGAAGAGGTACCGGGAATGTCAGGATCTCCACAACCCCCACGACCTCACGCACGATAAAATACCCCAAAGCACGGAATGTACCATAAGTGATAGCGGCAAAACCGCCTTCTTCATGATTGACTTCATACCACTTGAGAGGGAACTCGCACACACCGAATGCAGTATTGGCAATACCCCTGCCCAGTTTGCGGATGATCTGATCCCAAACCGGATAACGCTCATAATCGTCAGAATAGGCATGGGCGGACACCCCGACAACTACCATAAGGGTCAGGATCAATAAGGTTTTTTTCAGAAGATTCATTTTCTTCTCCCTGTTTTTTTATTCAATCTTTTCTGATATTTTGACGGCATAAGGCGTTTCAAGACCTTTTACAAGCCTCTAAACACCTTAATATATTACTGAATTGCAATTTGGTCAAGTATTTTTTCGGATTTTGTTTCGCAAAATTCACATTTCAGTGTTATATTAATGGGAAAATGATTACAACATATCTTTTTTTTCAGGAAAAAAGGAGAGCAAAATGAAAAAAGCCGCCGCTGGTAAAAGCAATAAAACTGTAAAGAAGGGCTCTTCCGCCTCCACTGTCAATCATCCGACACTGACTTTACTCAACAGAAACCATACAGAATATCCAACCAATCCCGATCAGGCAAAGCTGGAAACCTTTGACAATGCTTATCCCAAACGCAATTATGTCATAACATTCGACTGTCCGGAATATTCCTCTTTATGTCCGGTAACAAATCAGCCGGATTACGGTCATATCACCATCAACTATATTGCGGACAGAAAATGTATTGAAAGCAAAGCACTCAAACTGTATCTTTTCTCTTTCCGCAATTTCAATACCTTCCATGAAGAAGCAGTCAACCGTATTCTCACCGATCTTACAGCCGCCTGCTCCCCCCGCTGGATGGAGGTCATCGGCGACTTCATGCCCAGAGGCGGCATCGCCATAAAAGTACGCGCCAGTGAAGGGAAAAAACCGGAATAAGTATTTCCATTATTTCAATTTATAAATAACATACAGGATAAAAAAATGCAGAACAGTAACACATGTTTTGATTTTGTGGAAAACGGCGGAGTCACTTCTCCCGCAGGATTCCTCGCATCCGGAGCCGTTGCAGGTCTCAAACAAAGCGGAAACCCGGATATGGCACTTCTCTATTCCGAAAAGGATTGCGCCTTTGCCGGAACATTCACAAGCAATCTTTTCTGTGCCGCACCGGTCCGCTACTGCAGAGAGATCTGCCAGACAGCCAAAACCGTACGCGCCATGGTCATCAACAGCGGTGTAGCCAATGCCTGTACCGGTCTGGAAGGCTACAACAACTCCCGGAAAACTGCGGAAGAAGCAGCAAGGATCCTGAATATTGAACCGCAGCAGGTCCTTGTTGCCTCCACCGGTCATATCGGGGATCAGCTCCCCATGGATAAGATCTTCAACGGGATCAAACATGGAGCTTCCTCCCTCTCTGCCGACGGCGGAGCTGCCGCTGCAAGAGCGATCATGACGACCGATACCCGCCCGAAAGAACTTGCAGTATCCTTTACCGTAAACGGAAAAAAGGTTACGGTCGGCGGTATGTGCAAAGGCGCAGGAATGATCTCTCCGAAAATGATCGCCGCACCTCACGCCACCATGATCTGCTGCGTCACCACCGATGCAAAAATCGATAACGGTCTCCTTTCCGCCCTTCTTGCCGGAAGTGTGGAAAATTCCTTCAACCGCATTACCGTTGACAACGATATGAGTACAAATGATACAGTCATCGTTTTTGCCAACGGCGTTTCCGGTGTGGAGATCCTTCCCGGAACTGCGGAAGAAAAAGCCTTTGCCGAAGCCCTGGGTATGGTGACCGCCCACCTTGCCCGTGCCATTGTTTACGACGGTGAAGGGGTCACAAAATTTATAAGCGTGGAAGTTTCCGGTGCCGCAAGTAATGCCGATGCTGAAAAATGCGCCCGCGCCATTGCCAACAGTCCCCTCTGCAAAACCGCCTGGTTCGGCGGTGACCCCAACTGGGGCAGGATCCTTGCAGCAGCCGGGTATTCCGGAGCAAGTTTCCAGACCGAAAATTTCACTCTTTTCTTTGATGATGTACCTGTGATCAAAGGGGGACTTCCTGCCGGAACAGAAGAAAGCAAAATGGCGGAAGTCATGAAGAGAAGAGAATTTTCCGTGAAAGTGGATCTGGGAGCAGGTCAGAGTTCCGCAACGGTCTGGACCGGGGATTTCACTTATGACTATGTAAAGATCAATGCGGATTACCGTACCTGATAAAAGAACAATTTTACCATAAGGAAATAAAAAATGGATAAACTTATCAAAAAAGCAGATGTGCTTATTGAGGCACTTCCCTACATACAGAAATTCCAGGGCAGTATCGTAGTGGTGAAATTCGGCGGCAGTGCCATGGAAGATCCCGCTGTAACCGCCAAGACCATGCGGGACATCGTTCTTCTGCGTGCTATCGGTGTGAAAGTCGTTGTAGTCCACGGCGGCGGCAAAGCCATCAGTGCCAGACTTAAAGAACTTGGCGTACAGAGTCAATTCTTCAATGGTTTGCGCATTACTGACGGTGATACCATCAATGTGGTGGATGATGTATTGCACAACAATACCAATAAAGCTCTCGTAGATGCCATCAAAAACTGTGACGGCAAAGGTGTTTCCATTTCCGGCAAATCCATCATGCGGGCGGAAAAACTCTATTCCGCAGATCCGGAAACAGGAGAAAAAGTGGATATCGGTTTTGTGGGAAAAGTCATTGCCGTAAATACCGCACCTGTGCTTGACGCACTGGAATATGATTTTATTCCTGTCATCACCCCCCTTGCGGTTGACTTCTTCGGTCAGCCCTACAACATCAATGCCGATACTGCCGCCTGTGAGATCGCCAAAGCTCTCAAAGCGGAAAAACTGGTATTTTTGAGTGATGTTCCCGGAGTTCTGCGGGATCCGGCTGACGAAAGTTCCCTCATCTCCCAGATCCATATTTCCGATGTTCCCCGTCTTATTGAGGAAAAAGTCCTTTCCGGCGGGATGCTGCCCAAGATCAAAAGCAGTGTGGAAGCTCTGGAAGCAGGTACAAGCAAGGTACACATGATCGATGGAAGGATCCTTCACTCCCTTCTGCTGGAGATCTTCACAGAAAAAGGCGTCGGTACAGCCATTCTGAAAGATTGATCACTTTTCTTTTCCCCGCTGTGACTTAAATTGCAGCGGGGATTTTTATTTTATGGAAAGGGCTTTTATGCATACATATTCTTCTCTGGAAAAAGATCTGCTTCAAAGCGGTCTTCAGCCTTCCGATACCGTTCTTATCCACTCTTCCATGAAAAGTATTGGAAATGTGGAAGGGGGGGCAGATACGGTTCTGGATGTGCTTATGGACTTCTTCGGCAAAAAAGGACTTCTTGTATTTCCCACACTCACCTATACGATCTATGGACAGGAAGAAAAAATCTTTTCCCCGGAAAAGACGCCCTCTGTTGTGGGGCTTCTTACAGAAATGTTCCGGAAAAGACCCGGAGTTGTCCGGTCGTTGCACCCGACCCATTCAGTGGCAGCATACGGGAAAGATGCGGAAGGATTCTGCTCCGGACATGAAAATTTTTCCACCCCCTGTGCCAGAAAATCCCCCTGGGGCAAACTTTATGACAGAAATGCAAAGATCCTTTTCATCGGTACGAAAAGTATCGGATGCAGTACATTTTTTCACGGAGTGGAGGAATTTCTGCCGGTGCCGGGTATGTTTCAGAAAGATCTCTATGACTTGTGGCTGGAAAACAAAGACGGCTCTCTTACCCGGATCCCCTCCCGGCGGCATGACGGACATCACAATCAATATTATAACCTGATGGCTCCTCTCCTGCGGGAAAGAGGCGCATTGAAGGAGACCGTATTCGGGGATGCCGTCTGTTTTCTCGTGGATGCCGGGAAGAGTGCGGATATCATCCTGGCGATCCTTGAAAAAACGCCTCTTTTCTTTACGGAAGAATATCAGAAAAAAATCCTCCGCTCTTGACATCCTCTTTTTTCTTCGGTCTGCCGAAAATCAGTGCGGAGGGATGCTCATTAAGATACCTGGCAAACTCTGTCAGTGCATCCACAGCCTCGTTGACATGCTGAAGCGTCACATTCATATTTCTGGAAGAATCTCCTATATCTCCGGTAAGATCCCGCAATCCGGCAACGGTTTCCGGGATCTTTGCCTTCTCCATATCCCTGCGGACAGCCGCAGAGAGCCGCGTGATCGCCTGAACAGCATTACGCACATCCTCAAGAGTCTTATTCACCTCATTTTTATCCAGCAGACTGCCGAGGTTTTCAGAGGTTTGCCGTATGGCTTCCACACATTTATCCAGATCAGCGATCAGTCTGTCCACCCGTTTTGGTTCAATGATCTCATTCATCTTTTCCAGAAGCTGGGAGGAACGGTTGGCGATCCCGTCAAAGTCGATCATGGCGATCCTTGCAAGAATGTCCGTCATACTCAAACGCAAAGAAGCAAGCATGGAGGGAGTGGACGGAACATAAAAATATTCTTCGCCATGGCTCTTCACATATTTTCCGGCGATCTCAACGGGATTTTCCGCAGGAGCCAATTTAACATCTCTGAAAAAATCGATCTCAAGATATTTCATCCCGGTTATTCCATCGAGTTCAAGCCGGCAGCGCAACCCCTTTCTGATCTCTGTTTCAAGCAGCTGATAAAATTCTTCCCGGGAAATGACCGTATGGGAGAACTCGCTCTGGGAACTTTTGGAAAACCGTTTCAGATCCACCTCCATCTGCAAAGAAATATTCCGGTTATCCATGTGAATGATGATATCGGTGATCTTTCCGATGGGAACACCACGCAGTTTCACCTGGGAACCATTGTTGAGTCCCTGTACCGACTCGGTAACAGTGGTATAGAGATAGGCTTTTGCGCTCAAGAAATCAAATAATCCCATACAGGAAACTGCTGCAATAAAAAGTATAACCGTTCCTGTAACGAAAAGTCCCAGCTTGAATTTATTAGTTTCGATCATCTTTTCCATCCTGTTTTTAATATGTTTGTATAGTGAGGAGATTTCAAAACTCCTCAAAAATTTTTAAACGCATCTGCTTTGATTTTTTTTGAATGACTTTTGAAATTACCTCTGGTAAAAAAATTCAAAGTTTTCCCCGGTTCAGAAACATCCGCACATCGGGATTTTCACAATGATCCCGCAAATAAGCAGGTTTTCCGTCAGCAATGATCTTTTTCGTTTTGGCATCCAGCATGATACTGCGGTCGGAAACACGGAAAATACTGTCCAGTTCGTGGGTGACAATAAGGATCGTGGCATGTGTCTTTTCCCGGATCTGCAGGATCAATTCATCAAGACTGGCAGAACTTACCGGATCCAGTCCGGCAGAAGGTTCATCAAAAAAGAGGATCATGGGATCAAGTGCCATCGCCCGGGCAAAAGCACAGCGTTTCAGCATCCCTCCGGAAAGATCCGAAGGCATCAGATCCTGAAAGCCGTCAAGATTCACCATTTTCAGTTTTTCTTTTACTCTTTCCCGGATCTCCTCTTTGCTCAAACGGGTATATTCCTCCATGGGAAGAGCCACATTCTCCCCCACCGTGAAGGAACGGAACAGCGCACCCCCCTGATAAGCCACACCGAAAAAACGGGTGATCCGCCTCTTTTCCTCTTCATCAGCATATACGATACTTCTGCCGTCAAGAAGAATATCTCCGGAAAAGGGGGTATATAACCCTGTTATATGCTTTAAAAGTGTACTTTTTCCACAGCCGGAACCACCGAGAACAGTAATGATCTCTCCTTTCGGAACAGTAAATGAGATATGATCGAGAATGACTCTCTCCCCATATTTCGCAACAAGATCTTTTACTTCGATGGCGGGAATATCTTTTTCAGTAATATCCGTCTTTATCTCCTGCATTTTCTCTCCTCCTCAAAAAAAGATACTGTTGAAAAAATGGGCGAGAATGGTATCGGCTATGATAATGAAAAGAATACTCAATACCACAGATGATGTGGTGCTTCTGCCTACGGCAAGTGCATCTGAACCGGTACGGAACCCCTGCCAGCAGCCGATAAAGGTGATAATGATACCGAATACCGCTGTCTTGATGATACTCTCAAAAAAGTATCCCGGTCTCACCCAGGCAACGGTCTGGGCGTAATAGGCTGCCGGAGGCTGATTCAGAACTCCCATACCGATCAGTGCGCCCCCCAGTATTCCGGCAATATCCCCGATGACCGCAAGAAGAGGCATCATCAGTGTCATGGCAAACAGTTTCGGGATCACCAGAAATCTCTCCGGCATAAACCCCATCGTCCGCAGAGCATCCACCTCTTCCGATACTTTCATGGATCCGATCTCCGCTGCAAAGGCGGATCCGGTCCTTCCGGTGGCAATAATACTTACCATAAGGGGACTCAACTCCCGGACCATGGCACAGCCGACAAGCCCGGCAAGAAAGGCATCCGCACCATATTTCTGCATCTGAACGGCACACTGGTATCCCAGGATCACTCCGGTCAGGAAACAGATAAGAAAAGTGATCGGCACTCCATCCGCCCCGCAAAGATCCATGAAGTATAATAATTCTCTTCTCCGGATCTTGCCGGGATGACGGAAGGCATCCAATACGGCATAGGCGCACCTTCCTGTAAAAGCAATAAAAGAAAAAACCTCCCCGCACGCGGCATAGAAAAAACCGCCGATGGAAGTAAAAAGATCTGTCAGGAAATTTTTTTCTTCCGCCATTTGCCGTCACCTCCTTTATGTTTTTCAACTGTTCTTTTTCACCAGAGTGACATTTTTACAGCATTCTCCTCTGTCATTGTACCCCAGATCGTATTCCATAAGATCTCCGGGTGCAAGTTCATCAAAAGAACAATTGCGTAATTCTTCTATAAAGAAAAAGATATTTTTACCGGAAACATCCGAGGAAATAAAACCGTAACCGCTGCGCAGCTGTACGATCCTGCCCTGTTTCCGCGCGGACCGGCTCTCCTCCCGGTAAGAAGACGGAGAATAATACTCTGCTCCCCTTTCACTTTCCTGTGATATTGCAAGTGGTTCCGCCTGTTCATTTTCCTGATCCCTGGAAACAAAAAGCATATCAGGATTGATCCCCGGGATGCGCTGGACTCCATTAATGATGTCATGCATCTTCACCGCATACGCTGCTTCACTCATCAGCCGGGAGGAAGTGGATGTATAGCGGGCATTTCCCTGATCGTCGGTATATTCAAAATCCCATCCGCACACCATTACCCGTGTCCCCAGAGAATTGAGTTTGCGGATAAGGGGTACATAGTCTCCGTCACTGGCGATGAGAACGACCACATTATACTGTTTGAGGATGGAAAGTTCCAACGCCTCCAGCGCAAGAGAAACATCCACTCCCTTTTCTCCGGATTTTGTCATCGGCAGATAGTGGGTGACGATCCCTTCCCGCATGAGAATATCATCAAAAATACGCTCATTAAGCAGGATCTGTCTCTCATTTGCCTCCATTGCCGGCAGCCTTCCCCGGAAATAATGACAATCCACGATCTGGCAGAACCGGGGTGCGATCCCTTCATAGGAAGCAATATATTTCACAATAAACTCATGGATGCCGGGAATACTCAAACGGGTGCGCCGGGCATGTCCGTAACAGTAATAATTGCTCACATGATAAAAATAGTTTCCATCATAAAATACAGCGATCCTTGAAAGTGAATTTTTCCGTTCATTGAACATAATTTTTTTCCTTTTGACTCATTGATATGAACATAGATAATAAAACGATCCTTTTTGTATTTTTTCAGGCTTCCCCCGGGCAAGTGGCAACTCTTTACAGA
>JAFVRL010000193.1 GCA_017504325.1 Lentisphaeria bacterium
CTGAAGATCCTGCCCGGTTCCAGAGGAAGAAAGAAATTTGCGGATGTGGGACTTGTTCCGGGCAATGAGCTTGTCATGGAGGCACAGGCTCCATTCGGAGGACTTTTGCGGATAAAAGTATTGGAAACAAGTATGGCTCTGCACAGAGATGATGCACAGGATATTGTATTGAGACAATATTGAAATCAAAAACATGGATGCAGTACAAATGAAAAAGAAATTCAGGATAGCTCTGACCGGAAATCCCAACTGCGGTAAGACAAGTATTTTCAATGCTCTTACCGGAGCAAGACAGCATGTGGGCAATTATCCGGGAGTGACCGTGGAAAGTAAAAGCGGTTCTTTTACGCTCAATGATATGGATATAGAACTTATTGACCTTCCGGGGGTCTACTCACTTTCCTCCTCCTCGCCGGAAGAGGAAGTTGCCTTTGATGAACTTACCACGGAAGGCATCGACCTTATTATCAATGTGATCGATTCCACGATTCCCCAACGCAGTCTTTATCTTACCACCCAGCTTGCGGAACTGCATATCCCCATGCTTCTTGCCTTCAACATGAGTGATGACGCCAAGAAAAAGGGATTTGAATTCAATATAACCAAACTGGAAAAATATTTCGGTTCCCCCATTGTGCAGACAGTGGGCAGCCGTTCCCATGGAGTGCGTCCACTTCTGCGCCGTCTGGCAAGAACGCTTACAGAGTTGGAGGATCACGGAGTTCCCATGCTCTCTTACGGCCGGGATATTGATGATGCCATCAATGCGGTGGCAGAAAAAATCGATTCTCTCCATTTGAAAAAATATGAACACATCCCCTCCCGTTTCTTTGCCATCAAAATGCTGGAACATGACAGCAGTGTAATGAAACTTGAAGAGTTTGCCCCGGTAAAGGAGGATGTGGAAAGAGAGATCAAACATCTCTGGAGCAAACATGCCATCAATGCGGATACCTTCATGGCAGACCGCCGTTACGCCATGCTTGCAGGCGCCTGCCGGGATACCATCACTTTCACACAGGAAAAACGCCGTGAGATCTCCGACAAAATAGATATTGTCCTTACCAACAAATATCTGGGCTTGCCGGTATTTCTTGCCATTATGTATTTTACCTTCTGGTTCACCTTTACTCTTGCAGATCCTCTTATGGGATATATTGAATCCTTTTTCGGTTTTCTTTCCGGAGCCGTCAAAGATCTGTGGGAACCCGGAAAACTTCCTGTATTGAGGTCACTTGTTACAGACGGGATCATCGGCGGAGTGGGTGGAGTAATCGTTTTTCTGCCCAATATTCTGTTTCTTTTCTTTGCCATAGCCATACTGGAAGATTCGGGTTATATGTCCAGAGCAGCCTTTATCATGGACGGCATCATGCGTAAATTCGGACTTCAGGGAAGATCTTTTGTCCCCCTTGTACTGGGCTTCGGCTGTACGGTTCCTGCCATTATGGCGACCCGTACCATTGAATCGGAAAGAGACAGAAATGTGACTATACTTGTATTGCCCTTTATGAGCTGCGGAGCGCGATTGCCTATTTATGCCTTGATCATACCGGCATTTTTCACAGCGAAATATCAGGCAACGGTCATGTGGATCATCTATCTTATCGGGGTACTTGTGGCACTTATCGGTGCGCGTTTGCTGAAATCAACGCTTTTCAAAGGGGACGGGGAAGTTTATCTTATGGAACTGCCCCCCTACCGCCTTCCCACCTTGAAAAGTCTGATGCTCCACATGTGGGACAGAGGAAAGATGTATTTACAGAAAGCTGCCACCATCATTCTGGCAACAAGTGTCATTCTGTATATCTGCAATACCTACCCGCAGAAAAAAGAGTTTTCCAGAGATTACGACAGGGAGATCGCCAAAATAGAAAAGTCTTCGGAAGTTCCATCTTCATACCTTTCCGCCTTTGAAACACACCGTATATTCAGCAAAAAGTTTATAGAATCTCTCAAAAAAGAAAACAGACTCTCTTCTGAAATGCTTGAAGAAATCAATACTCTTATCAAAGAGAAGAAATTTTCCCCCACTCCGGAAGGTAAAAAGATCATGGAGATGAGTGCTGTTTCCAATGAAGCGATCCGGAAACTGGAAAATGAAAAGATGGCGGAAAAAATGGAATATACCATTTCCGGAAGATTGGGAAAAGCTCTGGAAAAATTCTTCCGTCCCATGGGCTTTGACTGGAAAGTAAGTACAGCAACCATCGGGGCTCTGGCTGCAAAAGAGGTATTTGTTTCCCAGTTGGGAATCATCTATGCCGAGGGGGAAACAGATGAAGAAAGTCTGCCTTTACGCAAGCATCTGCAGGAAAATTATACGCCGCTGCAAGGGTTCTGCATGATGCTTTTTGCCCTTCTTTCCATCCCCTGCCTTGCCACACTTGCCGTTATGAAAAAAGAGACGAACTCCTGGAAACTGCCTGTATATGCAGCAATCGGATTTTTCCTGCTTGCCTATATAAGCACAACACTGGTATTCCAGATCGGCACGCTTTTGAAAATCGGAACAAAAATGATTGGTATATGACAGGAAAGTAAGCTGTTGTATTACATTCTGCGAAAATGCGGAAGTGTTGCAAAACTGTTTTGTGGGGAAGAAACCTTTTTGAAAAAAGGTTCTCTTCCCCACACCCCATTTTCCAAAACCAATAACCACATAGCCTGTGCCGCCCTTAGCCAGTCTCTCGTAGAAGGCCAGGCTTCGCTCACCGATGGATCCGTCACGTTCTTCGTAGCCGGTAGTCAGAGGCGGGAACATCACAC
>JAFVRL010000194.1 GCA_017504325.1 Lentisphaeria bacterium
GCTGGCTCATACGCTCACAATTCCTTGTGAGCGTCCGCAAGGCGATTGCCCTGCGGTTCATTCGCACATCCACTGCGCGCTCGGCGGCAACCGCCTCGCCTGGCAACCGTACATTTCTCTTTTTTCCATGATTTTATGGGACAGCTGCGCCTGATTCAAAGTTTTTCGCCCGCATACGCGTAAAGGGTTTGCAATCTCGCCTTATATGGTGTATATTATACGCGTGTGAATTGTAAAGAAATCAACCCTTTTACGGAAACGGAAAGAAAATGAGCGAAAATGACGAAATGCCCCCCGTGGAGCCTGTAATGGATCCTGCCGCTGAAAATGAGGAAGCGGTACCTGAAACGGACAGTGCTGTTCCCAGAAATGATTTTCCGGTGAACATCGAAGATATTATGCATACTGCCTATTTGCAGTATTCTCTCAGTGTAAACGTGGGGCGTGCCATTCCTGATGTGCGTGACGGTCTGAAGCCCTGTAACCGCCGTATTCTTTATGCCATGAAGAAACTGGGGCTGACCTATTCTGTCAAGACCCTGAAGAGTGCGAAAGTCGTCGGTGAAGTGATCGGTAACTACCATCCCCACGGAGACAGTTCCGTGTATGATGCCCTTGTGCGTATGGCACAGGATTTCTCCATGCGTATGCCTCTGGTGTACGGTCAGGGAAACTTCGGCTCCATCGACGGTGACCCGCCTGCTGCCTACCGTTATACCGAGTGTAAATTGCAGCGGTTCACAGAAGAACTGCTTGCGGATATTGAAAAAGACACTGTCCCCATGGTTCCCACCTTTGACGAAGAAACTGTGGAACCGGAAGTTCTGCCTGCAAAATTCCCCAACCTTCTGGTAAACGGCAGTATGGGTATCGGGGTGGGTATGGCTACCAATATCCCGCCCCACAATCTGGGGGAAGTGGTGGATGCTACCGTACACCTTCTGGAACATCCTGCTGCAAGTGTAAGAGAACTGATGCAGTTCCTTCCCGGTCCCGACTTCCCCACGGGAGCCATGATCTGCGGTCTTGATCCCATCAAACAGCTTTACGAAACAGGTCACGGCATCATCAAGATCCGTGCCAAAGCCAATATCGTGGAGGAAAAGGGCAAGGAAAAGATCATTATTACCGAGATCCCTTATGCGGTAAACAAGGAAATGACGGTAAAACGTATCGGGGAACTGGTGAAGGACAAAGTCATCTCCGGTATTTCCGATCTGCGTGACGAAACAAGTCTGAAGACGGGTATCCGTGTTGTCATTGAGATCAAAAAAGGCTTTATGGCAAATGTGGTACTCAATCAGCTCTATTCCCATACCCAGCTGGAAAGCGCGTTCGGCTGTCAGATGCTGGTGGTGGATCACAACAGACCCCGTACCATGAATCTCACCCAGCTGCTTCAGGCGTTTATCGACCACCGTATGGAAGTGGTGATTCGCAGAACCAGATTTGAACTTGCAAAAGCGGAAGCAAGAGCGCATATCGTATCCGGTCTGCTTGTAGCAGTACGCAATATTGATGAAGTGGTGCGTATCATCCGGGAATCCCGTACAAAAGCGGATGCGGCAATGGCTTTGATGGAAAGATTTGAACTTTCCAAATTGCAGGTGGCAGCTATTCTGGAAATGAGACTGCATCAGCTGACCGGCCTGGCGATCTCCGACCTGGAAGAAGAATATGCCGCCCTTATGCAGCAGATCGAATATCTCCGCAGCGTTCTTGCTAGCCGGGAATTGCGTATCGGCATCATCAAAGAGGAACTCCTTGATGTCAAAAACAAATTTGCCGATGCCCGCCGTACCGAGATTACTTACGACGAAAGCGATATCAATATCGCCGACCTTATTCCCCGTCACTCCTGCGTTATTACCGTATCCAATACCGGCTACATCAAACGCGTGCCTGCGGATACCTACCGTACCCAGCATCGCGGCGGCGTAGGCATCATCGGCATGGAGACCAAAGAGGAAGATCATGTGGAACATCTCTTTAATGCAGACAGTCACGATCTTATCTTCTTCTTTACCAACCGGGGCTATATGTACTGGCTCAATGTATATGATATTCCCGAAGGAGCAAGAACCGGTAAAGGCAGACCCATCGTCAATCTGATCAAGGTGGAATCCGGTGAACAGATCCGTGCCATGGTCACTTTGAAACGGGAAATGCTGGAAAAACCGGATATGTCCGTTGTTATGGCGACAAGAAACGGTGTGATCAAGAAAACCGCCCTTTCCCAGTTCAAACACCTGCGGAATCTGGGCTTGAAGGCCATTGTCATGGATGACGGCGATGACCTGATCGGTGCTGAACTTGCCGACGGTGCCAGCGAAATCATCCTCTCCAGTGCCAAAGGTATGGCATGCCGTTTCCTGGAAACGGATGTGAGATGTCTGGGAAGATCTGCCAGAGGTGTCACCGGGATCAAGTTCAAGATCGAAGGGGATGAAGTGGTAAGCATGGAAGTAGTCCCGGCATCTGCGGAATCCCTCAAGGCGATCGCCAATGCTCCTGCCGACAGCGGTGCGGAAGACGCGGAAGAGGAAGCAAATATTCCTGAAATACCTGAAACAGAAGAGGAAACTTCTGCGGAGGAAGCCGCTGCCGATGAGGAGATCCAGGAAGAAGATAACGGCAAACCCCAGCTGCTTGTTATTACAAGCGGCGGTATGGGTAAGCGTTCCTATGTTGAAAATTACCGCCTGACCAGACGCGCCGCAATGGGAGTACGCAATCTGGATCTCAAGGACGGGGAAAGTGTTGTTGCCGCTCTGCGTGTCCATACCTCCGACGAACTCATCCTTACCACAGAACGGGGACTCATCTCCCGTATTATGGTAAAAGAGATCCGTCTTGTGGGCAGACTTTCCAAAGGTGTCCGTATCATGGATTTGCGGAAAAATGACAGGATCACCGGAGCCAATGTGGTCGTGGAAGTGGATGCTCCTGAAGCTCCCGCAATGAAAGAAGAGGATCTGGTCATTGCCGCTGCCGGAGTACCGGTGAAAAAGGATATTCCCGAAGGGGAAGAGGAAGTAAACATTCCTGAAATACCTGAAAACGGGGAAGAAGGCAGCACCCCTTCCTCTGAAGAGTAAAAAATGATCCTGTATTCAGGAATGAAATGAAACACGGGAAGAAGAGCCTTTGACAAAAAGGTTCTTCTTCTTTTTTTGTAAAAAGAGGAAAAGAATGGATATGACGGAAAAAAATGAGAGAAAATTTTTTCTTCCCCGGCATGGAATGATCTCCTGCAATTCTTTTCCGTACCCGCAGATTTTCGGGATCATCAATCTTACTCCGGATTCCTTCAGTGACGGTGGAAAATATCCGGATATAAATTCTGCTGTGAAAGAGGCCTGTTTTCTTCTGGATAACGGAGCATTTGCCATTGATGCCGGCGGGGAATCCACCCGGCCCGGATCGGAAGAGATCTCCATAGAAGAGGAAAAAAAGCGTCTTATTCCTTTTATAAAGGCGTTGCGTAAGGAGAGGCCCCATGCGGTCATCAGTGCGGATACAAGAAAAAGTGCCGTAGCTGCAAGTGCAATGGAGGCCGGGGCGGATATCATCAATGATGTATCCGGGATGCAGTTTGATCCGGATATGGGGAAAGTCATGGCGGAAAGTTCAGCCGGAGTGATCCTGATGCATTCAAGAGGTACGCCGCAAACAATGACGGATAAGAAATTCCTTATATATAATGATGTAGTAAGGGAGACCGGGGAATTTCTCAATGAGGTAATGGTGAAGGCAATGGAAGCAGGGATAAAAAAAGAAAGTATCCTTCTGGACCCCGGCTTGGGATTTGCCAAGACTCCGCAGCAGGATTGGGAATTGTGCCTGTATGCGGAAAAATTACATGCGATGACCTCCTGTCCGTTATTTTATGCTCCTTCAAGAAAATCTTTTCTCAAAAAAATCACCCATGAGGCTCCGCCTGCTGAACGAGATGCGGCAACCTGGGGAATACTGGGGAAACTGACCCTTTCCGGGATCGAATTCGTAAGGGTGCATGATGTAAAAAATGCCTCCATGTTCCTGCGGACACTTACAGAGACTTTGAAAAATTAAAAAAAATACTTGCCAAATAAAAAAGTTATGCTATATTATGGTTGAGTGATTTTAAATTTCCGGGGGGTATTGTCTTCATTTTCCGGAGAAAAATTGTAAACAAACACCAGTAGATATAAACCAAAATGTAAGGAGTAACCTGTGTACAAAGTCATTGTTTTTGTGAAGCAAGTACCCGATACAAAGAATGTAACGGGCGATGCGATGAAGCCTGACGGCACAGTGAACCGTGCGGCTCTGCCTGCAATCTTCAACCCCGAGGACCTGAATGCTGTGGAATTGGCACTTCAGATCAAAGACAAGTATCAGGATGTGAAAGTAGTGGTAGCCACTATGGGGCCCCCGAATGCCGCAAAGGTTCTGCGGGATGCCATGTGTATGGGCGCAGATGAAGCTGTTTTGCTTACCGACCGTGCTTTTGCCGGTTCTGATACTCTTGCAACAAGTTATGCTCTTCACTGTGTGGCAAAGAAGATTGGTGACTTTGATCTTGTTCTCTGCGGACGTCAGGCTATCGACGGTGATACCGCCCAGGTTGGTCCCCAGATCGCAGAAAAACTGGAAATTCCCCAGATTTCTTATGTTCAGGAAGTTAAAGAACTCACCAGGGAAAAAATCGTTGCAAAACGTGCTATTGAAGGCGGTTATGAGATCCTGGAATCTCCTTTGCCCGCCCTCCTCACGGTTGTGGATGCCAATACTCCCCGCCCCCAGACTGCCAAGAGAGTTATGAAATACAAAAAGGCTATGGGAAGAAGCGAATTTGCTTCCACACTTGCTGCTGATGCAGATAAAGCTGCCGCTGTTGCAGATTTCGAGAAAAAATATGCAGAAAAAGGTCTGCTTATTACAGAACTTACTGCCGCAGAAGCCGGAGCTGATGTAAGCCGCTGCGGTCTTGCAGGATCCCCCACCAAGGTCAAACAGATTATGAACGTAGTCC
>JAFVRL010000195.1 GCA_017504325.1 Lentisphaeria bacterium
CCTGTACTGCTTACAGGAAGAAACTCTGTAAGTCCCTGAACAATACCGAGAACTGCCGCTTTCCAAAACATACCTTCTGTTAAAACTGTCATTTGCTGTCAATGTCCTTTATAATGATTTCTGATGCATTTTCCATGGCTCTGCTCATGGCAGAAGCAAAATCGCCGGGGGTATTGCCCCGGATCTTTTCTTTTATGATGATGGATCTTTTCCGTTTCCATTTCTGTCCACCGTCTTTTCCCGGAACAGAAGCAATATGATAGGATAATCCGAGTACCGCCTGCCCTCCGGATTCTTCAAAAGCTGTCACTTCCCCTCCAAGCAAAATATCCGTTTTCTTCCCTGCATTCTTCTTTTCATCTGTCCTGAAAGCCAGAGTAAAATATTTTGTTACAAGAGCCCCGGGAGACATCTGCCATTTATTGTAGTTGTCATTGTAGAGCATATTCCCTTTCCGCCGTACCATACGGAATTTCTCGCCGGAAAGAGATGTAAAAGGTTCCACACAAATATTGCCGGCATAAGAAGCAGAAATCTTTTCCGGCAGCCCCAGATCATAATAGCAGGCAGGGACATTTGCAGTAGAAAACAGAGAAGCACAACCGTACAAGAAAAACATACTTACGGCAAAGAACATTGCACACAATAATTTCCTGAAAGACCTTTTCATATATCCCCCCCTATGCTGTTGTTGCCATACAAAAAATTCTGTGCCGGTATTTCCGGAACACAGAAGAAAAAATGGCAGGGGCGGCAGGGTTCGAACTTGCGACCTGCGGTTTTGGAGACCGCTGCTCTGCCAACTGAGCTACACCCCTGTATTATCCAAATCCCGGTAAGTACCGGGAGCAGAGACATTATTGTTATTTTGCCGGTTTCCGGGGGATCACGAGAACCTGCCCGATACGGACACCCAGATTTGCCGGAAGTTTTCCTTTGTTTGCTTCCGCAATCAGCTTATAATATCTGGAACTGCCATAGTACTTACGGGAGATGGAATGAAGTGTCTCCCCTTTCTTTACGGTATGTTTTCCCAGCACCTCCAACCGGGCGGCATTCTTTTCATTACTGACGCTTTTATTCTCCGGAGCCGTTTTTGTTTTGGCGGCAGAAGTTTTTACTTCCGCTTTGGCAGGAGCCTTTTTGACCGTGTCCTTTTTGACCGTATCTTTATCTTTCTTAACGGCATCTTTTTTGACTGCAGACCGGGAAGGAGTTTTTGCTGCTGTATTTTTTCCGGCAGGAGTTGCGGCGGCACGGCTGCTGTTACGGCGTTCCACCTCTTTGACATAAGCACGCCATTTTTCCACCTGAACGGTCCATCTGCGGCGGATCTCGGCGATATGCTCTCTGTATTTACGCACAAGTTCCTGATTCTTGGCAAGTTCCAACTTCACAGCAGTTTCCTGCTCTTCATCGACATACTCTTTTTTCAGCATTTCAAAAAGTTTTCTTCTGGAAGCGGAAATAAAAGAACGGATATTTTCGTTATTTGCCGTATCATCCGGTCTCAACTCAATGACTTTCTCATAATGATAAATCGCTTTGAGAGGGGAATCCAGATTATCTCCGTAAAGTGCGGCAAGACGCATATGGGTTTCTGCGGATTTGGGAGCAACGAGAAGAAACTCCTCATAAAGTCTGGCAGCTTCAGCATAATCCCCGCTGTTCTGGGCGGTACCTGCCTTCACAAACACAGGATGGGTCTTTTCCTTGCCTGTATAGTCCTTACTGCAGGAAACCGGCACGGAACACAATACGGCAGAAACGAATATCAGAAATATAAAACGCATTTTTTTCATGTCTCCATCCTTTTTTTGTTTGTTGATGTCTTGATCTCATTTATAATATAGCGCACATTTTCAGGAATTAAACCTTCCGGAAGTATTTTTCTCTGTTTTTTTCCTTTTTTTTTCAGATTTCCGGGTATTTTTCTCTTTATTTCCGGAAAAAACACGCCATCACCACAAAGAACCGCTGTCTTCATAGCGGATGTTCCAGTTCTGTTCTTCGTCAAAGTATTCCGGATTTTTCGGGGAACATTGTTGTGCCTTTTTCAACATCTCCACAGCTTTGGGTATGTTTCCCAGTCTCCGGTATGCCTGAGACTGCCGGTAATAGTAAGAGGCCCTCCGGGGAGAGCGTTTCCGCGCCTCCTCCACCAGAGCAATGGCATCATAAGCATGATCCGGCCCCATTGCAGCCACATAATGAGAGACAGTATCCCAGGGGAAAGGACTTCTGGGGATCCTTTTCACCGTTTCCTGAAACAATCTTGCCGCCTCCTCCGGCTGTACCATTTTTTCGCCCAGTCTGCCGAAATGAGGATTCACTCCTGTAAAAAGCCGGTCAAAAGCCATTTCTCCGGAAATAAGCACCGGGGCTTTCCACCCGATCCAGGCAAGAATACCCAGAGAAAAGAGAATGAAAAAGAAGAACAAGGCAAATTTGAGCTTTCCAAAATATTTTTTTTCTTCCAGTACAGCAAAGGAAAACCGGGGAAAAAACCGTTCCATATCCTTACTGTTCATAATAAGGAAAGCTACTGCCGCTGCGGTACAGAAAGAACCGGGAGTTTCATAATCGATCTCACACAGACAATGAAAAAACCAGGAGGAAAATCCTGTAACAAGTCCGAGTTTCAATATATAATCCTCTTTTTCTTCCGGGGTTTCCCGGTACATGGTCCCCTGTTTTTTCAGAAGCAGAAAACCAATCACAAAAGGCAGAAGAATAAGCAGACAGGAGAAAAGAAAAGCGGTAAGACCGCATTGTGAACCTAAAGTAAGAGGGAAATTATGCGGGGTATGAGGAGCTTCATCATTGATAAGATCTTTGTAAACAAAGTAATTATGGAAAAATTCCCCCCAGCCTGC
>JAFVRL010000196.1 GCA_017504325.1 Lentisphaeria bacterium
GGGCGAGATCTTCCGGGCCTTCTGCACAGCTTTTGCTCTGTCATAAAGAGTTTTCCAGATATTTTCCTGCATACAGCACCTCATTTCCATACAATAATATACGATAAGCGAAAGAAATACAAATAAAATACTCTCTGTCCGGCTGATTGTGTATATACTCTTAAAAATTTCCCGGATAGATCTCTCTTTCCATTTTTTCCACGATACTGCCGTTTACGGCAAACCTTTCAAAAACTTCCGAAAGTTCCTTCATAAACACATTATATTCAGCTTCCTCCGGATGCGGCGCATAGGAACGAACGCATAATGCCTTCAAAAACATTTTTATCCATGGTAAAGTCATTGGGAAAATTTTTTACTTCCACATTTTGAAAATAACAGCTTTCCCGCAGGAAAATATCCCCTTCCCCGGCGGAACGTTTCCCGGCGTGTCCTGTACGGAACCCCGGACAGTATTTCCGGCAGACTTCATCCCTTGCTTCCGTAAACGCAGTTTTGATCCTTGTATTCCAGATAATGGCAACTTTTCCATTTTTCTTCAGGATCCGTTGTGCTTCCTGTTTGAATTTTTCCTCTTCCAACCAGTGAAAAGCCTGTGCTACGGTAATAAGATCAATACTGTCAGCAGCTTTTCCAGTCTCCTCTCCGGAAGAAGCGGAACAGGAAACAAAGGGAAGAATACGGGAAAACTCTTTCCGCATTTCTTTATTGGGTTCAACAGCAGATACATCTGTAAAATATGGCAGCAGGACTTTGGTAAAGATCCCCGTTCCCGCTCCGATGTCAAGGACGGTATTGCCGTCAACCTTCTCCCGGAGCCATTCAACAGCAACAAAAGGATAGGAAGGACGGCAGAGGGAATAATCTGTTGATTTATGTGTAAAAAGATCTTTATTATCCATTGGATATGCGGTTCGGGAGCTGCTGTATATTCGTTTTCTGTTGGAATAATATATCCCGGATACTGAAAAAAGCAAATATTTTTTATTTCCGGAAAGAGAGAAATCCACATTTTATCCTGTCCTCTTTTGTAAAATTGCAAAATATGGATCAGCAAACCATGCCGCCATATTGAAAAAAATATGCGGGGATGTTATATTAATATTTTTGTACAAACAGAAATGGAGATAAAATGAATACAGCACCGGCAGTAAATGAATTTGATGAAAAAGGCTGTTATACTTACAGAAAGATCTGTGCTGTAACACTCCCAGTCCTGTTAAGTATGCTTATGGAACATATTATCGGTATGACCGATACAGCCTTTCTGGGAAGGGTCAGTGAAGTCGCGTTAGGCGCATCTGCCCTGGGAACTGTCTATTTTCTGGCATTTTTTGTTTTGGGAGCCGGATTCAGTTTCGGAGCCCAGATCCTTATAGCACGGCGCAACGGACAGAAAGATTACAGCAACATAGGCCCCATCTGTTATGCAGGAGGATTTTTTCTTGCGGTATTTTCCATTCTGCTTATGTTTCTGTTGAAATATTTTTCCCCGGTTATTCTGCCGTATATGATCCGGTCTGAAGAGATCTGTAAAGCAACCATGGAATATCTGAACTGGCGGATATACGGATTGTTTTTTGCCTTTATTTCCGCCATGTTCCGGGCGTTCTATGTGGGAATTGCAAATACAGGGATCCTCACATACAGTTCCATCGCCATGGTTCTGGTCAATATTCTTCTGAACTACGCTCTCATCTTCGGGAAATACGGTATGCCGGAAATGGGAATAGCGGGAGCTGCTCTCGCCTCCAGCATTGCGGAAGCAGTCAGTATGATATGTTATATTGCCTACTCTTTGAAATTTATTGATCTGAAAAAATACGGCTTTCATACTTTTTCCGCATTTTTCAATCCTTCCATACTGCAAAAAGTCTTTTCCACCTCCTTCTGGATGATGCTTCAATCTTTCTGTTCCGTCAGTGTATGGTTTTTCTTTTTCATTGCGGTGGAGCGACTTGGAGAAAGGTCTCTGGCAGTGATCAATTTGGCAAGGACTCTTTCCACACTGCCCTTTATCATCATCCATGCATTTGCCACAACAACAAACTCTCTTGTAAGCAACCTCATTGGTGAAAACAGATCCTCTCAAGTCTGGCGACTTATCCGTAAATTCATCTTTGCAGCATTCCTTACCGTCTTCCCGCTTCTGCTGCTTTATGCACTGTTCCCGGAATACGCGGTGCGTATTTATACGGATAATAAGGAACTGATCCAAGTATCCACAAATGTGGTTTATGTTATGTGTATTGCCGGGTTCATCCAGATCGGTACATTTATTCTCTTCAATGCTGTTTCCGGAACAGGGGCGGTCAAAACGACCGTATTCATCGAATGTATAAGTCTGATCCTGTATGTGATCTTTGTATGGCTGATCATCATCAGAAATCGCCCCACTCCTGCCGTGGCATGGTCGGCGGAGATCCTTTATCAGGCATCCACAGCACTTATGTGCCTCCTCTTCCTGTTATCCGGAAAATGGAAGAATAAAAAGATATGAAGAATCAGTAAAATACAGTAAAAAGGACCTACTTTTCCTCCTGTATCATTTCATCAAGGAAGGCATCTTTCACGATCCCGAAATGACAGGAAAAAATTTTCTTTTTGCCGAAACGGGAACGGTAGGGGATCTGTATTTTTTTCCAGATGATCTTTCCGCTTCTGCTTTTGAGGATACTTTTGATATTCAGATAATCTTCTTTATTCCTGACAGCCAGAAGCACATCCCTGCCATTGATAATATTGCGGTGCAGGGAAAGTAATATGGGATCCGACATGGGGGCGGCTTTGACAGAATAGGAAAATGTATTCTGCAGCATGGAGGAATACCAGATCTTACCGGAAATAAAAGCAATTTTCTTTCCGGTATGTTTGTGATAAAATTCCTCTGCACTTCTCCGCAGCTCCTCCTTTTTCAGGTGATAACGGTATCCGGTGGTAAAATTATAGTATATCAGCGGGAAAAGAAGCAGAAAAACCGCCCAGGAAAGGGTGGTACAGGCAAAGACCTTTACCGTTCGGTTATCCGGCTGCGGCATAAAAGACATAATAAGAATCCCGGCAGAAAGAAACATGGGATATGTCCAAATGAGTTCCACCCGGTGTCCGCATATTCCCATGAGAAGCAGAAAAATCCCCTGACCGCCAATGATTGCAAGAGAATATTTTGCGCCCTCCCTGTTTATCACCGTTTTTTTCATATCACGGAAAATAAAAAACCGTTTTGCGGCAAGAGCGAAGATCAACCATGCAGCGATCCCCATACATGCCAAAGGTCCGATCACGGCACCGGCAATGGCAAACAACTGTTCAAAATATCCCAAAGACTGACTTTTGCCTTCCGAAATATACCGGAAAACAAGAAATTCCGTACGGAAAAGATGCAGAATATGCGGCGCCATAAGAAGCAGAAAAAGTATTCCGGAAATATATGCTTTTACATTCAGAAAACATTTTCGTGTTTCTTTTCCGCAAAGAAGATAGATCGCAAAGGAAAAGAAAAGCACTCCGGCAGAATATTTACTCAAACATGCTCCGGCACCGGCAACAGCAAGAAGAAGCCAGTCTTTCCATTTGTTATTCTTTACACCTGTATAAAAATGATAACACATCATGGGCATGAACAGCAGATGGGGAGTATTGGCATTGAACCTCTGAAGCTCATAATTGTAGAAAAAGTAGAAAGTAATAAGCAAAGTTGCCATGACACCGGCATCCCGGTCAAAAAAACACCGTGCAAGTTTCCAGATATAGATAAAACCGATACTCATGCAGATCTGGCTTGCCAGAAAAATAGCAAAATTCTGGAATGAAAAGAGTTTACAGAAATGATAAAGCATGATCCCAGCCATGGGGGGATGTTTGGAACTGCCCCAGTTGAAAGAACTGCCCCACATGAGTGTTTCCGCCGGATCATAATGCAGAGATGTATGATAGGTGGCGGGTACCAGAACCCAGAAAAATGCTGAAAAAACAAGAAAAAGAATAAAAAACTTTTCCGAAAACCGCAAAGAATTCCAAAATGCAATAACTTTATTCATACGATTCTGTCTCTCTGTTTTTTGTTCCTGTTCATCCGGGAGATGACTCTCCGGTCACTTCTTTAATGTGGCAATGGAGGCCCCGCAAAGGATAAGGGTCTCCATCCCTTCCGCCGTATTTTTCAACAAATCTTCATCCCACCGGATCTTTTCATCTTCAAAAATAAGGATCACAGTGGAACCGCCAAATTTGAAATACCCTTTTTCATCCTGTTTGCAATGCCTGCCCGGTACAGAAGTCTGTACGATGGATCCCACCCCGAAAGCCCCCACTTCGAGAAAATAAAATTTTCCGCAGTCAGAAGAAAAGAGCGTTGTGATCTGCCGGGTATTTTCCACAAAAAGATCCGGTCTTTTTGCCAATGCGACCGGATTTACCGAGTGATATTTTCCACGGACGACCAGAGGAACAGACTCCTGTATGCAATCGCAGGGGACATGGTATCTGTGATAATCCACCGGAGCAAGCCGGATAACTGCAACAGCATATTTCTTTCCTTCCGGCAGCAGACCGCAGCACAGCATATTCAGAGTTTTTTCTGCGCCTTTCACCGGAACAGGCGCATTTTCCGGAAGAGACCTGTACACAAAAATCCTGCCGTCAGCAGGCGAAGAGATCCGGATTGGATCCGGGTCGGAAGGACGGCTGCCCTTCTTGAGTTTTCTTGTAAAAAAAGCATTGAAGGAGGAATATTCCTCCGGGGGCAATTCTGCTTCAGCCGCATTGCAACCGGGAATGGAGGCAAGGGAACGGATCGCTTTACGGGAAAGAAAAGAGTCATAATAAAGCCCGAAAAGTTTTGAAAGGAAAGAGGTATTGAAAAGAAAGCCCCACAAACCTCTTCCCAGAAGTGTCTCATAACAGAAACGCAATACTTTATCCCCGAAAACGGTTTCCACCTGCACTTCCCCGGTGATACGGTTCTTCAGCATGATGGATTTCACATGATTCTTTTTCAACAGCTCTTCTCCTTGCTTTCTGAATGTTCACAGACGATTTTCTTCTTTCATAAATTCCTGAAAAGTAACGAATCTTCCCCGTTTTCCCAAACAGAGGATCAACTCTTCCAGACGGGCAAGCTGGGCATTTCCGGCATGCTTCACGATATAGGATGGTATCTGCCACTTCTTATCAGAAGCCTCCTCACAGTATTCCCAGGGATGGGAATACATATTGAAATAACGGGTCATTTTTACAGTAATGACGGACAGCAACTTATACAGAGGCAGCGGCAGACATTTGAAAGACAGCCAGAAAAGCGGGAAACGCACCAGCGGAAGAGCCGATACCGGAAACTGCAAAAGTCCGCAGGATTCCCGGAAAGGCAGAAGGGGGGCGGAAAAATTATTGTATCTTCCGGGCAGCCATACCGGATTCAGGGAAGATTCATACCTGTATCCAGCCCTCAATATCTCCTTTTTATCCACTTCTGCCAACCGCGCCATCCGGAAACCGGGAACAGAATCAACTCCGCTTATTTCTTTCAGAATATCACAGGATTCTTTCAAATGTGCGATCTCAAAAAAACTGTGATCCATACCGTGAGAAGCCGTCTCGTGCCCCTCTTCCGCCATTTGCCGGATCAACGAAGGATATTTCCGGGCAAATGCTCCTGTGATGAAAAAAGTTGCATGGACATTATGTTTTGCAAGAAGGGCAAGGATCCGTTCCGTCCCTTTACGGGAGATCTCAAATTTCTCTCTTTCAGGGACAGCTGCGCCGTACTCCTGCGGCAAATCAAATTCTTCTATATCAAAGGAAAGAAGCAGTAAAGGCTTTTCTTCTTTCTTCCGTTTCCCGTTATCCATACATCATCCCTCTTCTTCAAATATCTCCGCAAATCCTTATTTTCCAGACGATCCGGATAAAAGAACATAATTCCCGGAGCATGACTTTCCACCCCATGGCAGAAAGTTTCAACCCCTTCCGGATATGGATATCCAGAACATTCAACTGCAATTTTTTCTTCCAGACCATAAGGATGAATTCTGTATCAAACACAAATTCCTTTACTGTTGTTCGCAGGAAAAGTTCTTTTCCTCTGCTGTTGAACGCCTTTAACCCTGCCTGTGTATCCAGAAATTCCGGCGGCAACCCCAATACCAGGCGGTTCAATGCCCTTGTCCCGGAAGAAAGAAACTTTCTTGACAGGGAAAGACTCTCCGCATAATCGGTACTTCTGCGCCCCATAACAACATCCGCTCCTTCTGCAAGAAGTTCCAGAGCCTTTGCCACGGAAATCCAGCCGAAAGGAAAATCACCGTCAGTATAAACAAGCAATTCTCCCGATGCAGCGGAACAGAGATAACGCAGAGAGTACCCTTTTCCCTGATTTTTTTCATAGGGTAAAAAATACATCCTTCCCCGGGCGGCTTCCCAGATCTTTTCCAATGCTTCTTCCGGATAACAGGAAAGGGGGGCACCGTCATTGGTGATGTAAAAACTCAATTCAAAGTCTTTATCTTCAAAATACCGGTTCAATCCCGTGACAGCATTGGTGATCTCTTCCGCCCATCCCCTGCCGGGACGGTACAACGGAAGGACAACATCACATTTCATTTTGCATTCTCCTGTTCCGGCAAGATCATTTCACGGCATTCCGCAACGAAAAAATCTCAAACACCTGTTTAATATTAATATATTTACTATACAGCGATACCTGTTTTTTTTCAAGGTATGACAAATCATTTTTCATCAAATAACAGCAAGTCTGCAGAAATGGAAAAACATTTTTGATTTTTCCTTGTATTTGATCTGATAAATGCTATCTTATCCGGAGCAACAAGGAAAAAGGATGATGCGTAATGGATGAAAGTTATATAAAATGTTTTGAGGAGATCGCCAAAGCAGATACAGTAACGGTTCTTACCGGTGCCGGAGTATCCACTCTTTCAGGCATCGCGGATTTCCGCGGGGAAAACGGTTTCTACTCCAACGGCGACAGTATGTACGGTGTCAAAAAAGAGAAGATCTTTGATATTGATTTTTTCCATCAGAGGCCGGAAGTCTTTTTTCACTATGCAAAAGAGTATCTTTATCCCATGCTGGATAAATCTCCCTCCATTGCACATACGGCACTTGCAAAAATGCAGCAAAAAGATTTATGCGGAAATATTTACACGCAAAATATCGACACATTGCATACCAAAGCAGGCGGGGGAAAAGTCATAGAACTGCACGGAACTCTTGCAGAACATTATTGCACATTCTGTCACTCTTTTTATGAGACA
>JAFVRL010000197.1 GCA_017504325.1 Lentisphaeria bacterium
CCCCCCCGCACCGGGCTGGCTCCGAATGCATTGAAAATGCTTCTTGATGCGGAGGCCGGTTTTGTTATTTATATTTCCTGCGGTCCGGCTGCTTTGATGCGGGATCTGGATCTTCTCGCAGAAAAATATCAGACGGAACAGATACAGTTGTTTGATCTTTTCCCCTCCACCGGTCATTTTGAAAGCATCGCGCTTCTGAAGCGTAAATGAACAGTATGGAAGAGTTTGAGATGAACGAAAATAAGAAAGCAGAAAAACATGTTTCCCCGGAAAAAAACTGTTCCGGGGATCTGCAGCATAAAAATCTTGTTTCCGAATCTGCGGCAGTGGAAAAACAGTATTGCCGGAATGATGTACCATTTGTTCCCTGCGGAAAAAACAGCAGAAAAACAAAGGTTTCTCCCAATCTTCTGTTTAAAAATTCTTCTGAACGGAAATATACCGGAGCAGATCCCGCTTTCGGAAAGCAGACTGCCGAGAGATTTGCTGCCGGAAAGTTGATATGCGGGGAAGAAAAAAAAGAAAATAAATCAGAAAAAAAGCCTCTTCATGCCGGACACAGACAGCGTTTACGGGAAAGGTATCTGCAGGCAGGCAGTGACGGAATGGCGGATTATGATGTTCTGGAACTTCTGCTTACATATTGTATTCCCCAGAGAGATGTAAAACCTCCGGCGCGGGCTTTGCTGGAAAAATTCAGGACTCTGGGCGGTGTTTTTGATGCGGATATGGAAGAGGTCTGCACCGTTTCCGGAATTTCAGAAAATTCTGCATTGCTCTTCAGGGTATTGCGGGATCTTTCCACCCGTTATCTCAAGGAAAAGATGCTGGAAACGGATGTTATGGATTCTCCCCATGCCGTTCAGAATTATGCAAGGATGAAACTTGGCGGGTACCGGGAAGAGGTCATGATGATCATTTATCTCAATACCCGTAACCATGTAATTGATTCCCGGATCGTTTCAAGGGGAACGGTAAACAGTGCAGTCGTCTATCCCAGAAATATTGCGGAAGAAGCCCTTTTACGGAAAGCCGCCGGAGTGATCCTTGTGCATAATCATCCCAGCGGATATGTTCAGCCTTCAGAAGAGGACAGAGAGTTTACAATGTCGGTGAAAAGATCCCTTGCATTACTGGATATTCACCTTCTGGATCATCTGATCATCTCCAGAAATGCTTCTTACAGTTTTCTGCAGAATGAAGAGATCCTGTGATGTAAACAGAGGATACAAAGAAAGGATATTGCCATGATCGCCGGAATCGGAATGGATATTGTAAAAACGGAACGCATAAAACTTCTTCTGGATAAGCATGGAAAAACTTTCCTTCGCAAAATTCTTGCAGATGATGAACTTGCCGCTCTTGAAACTGATTCTCTTTCTCCCGAAAAAGCCGCCGGAAAATGGGCGGCGAAAGAGGCTGTGGCAAAGGCACTCGGATGCGGTTTCGGTTCCTGTTGTGCCGTAACGGATATACATATCCTGCATGATGGAAAAGGCGCGCCTTCTGTGCATTTAAGCGGAGCTGCATCAGAATATTCTCAAACATTGCATATATCACATATTTTTGTATCCATTACCCATGAAAAGGAATATGCCGCAGCTGTGGCTGTATTGGAAAAATTGCCGTAAGACAGATGGAAAATTGATAAAAAAAAGATTTTTCATGCAATAAAACACCTCTCTCATCCGTTTTATACACAGAAACGGATTCAACAAAAGATCCCGGCGGAGGTCAGTATGGAACACAGTGAAAAAGATATTTCAGATGAAGACCTGATCAAAGGGTATCTTGCCGGTTCCTCCGGGGATTTTGAATGTCTGTATGCCAGATACCGGAAGCAGCTTTATGCTTATCTGAATGCGCTTTTGGAACAGGATCGCTCCCGGGTGGATGATGTCTTCCAGCAAACATGGCTGAAGGTCATAGATCATCTGCCCCGGTACCGGCATCAGGGGATGTTCCTTGCTTACCTTATGCGTATAGGACATAATCTTGCTATGGATGTCTGCCGGAAAAAACAAACAATTGAACAGTACGAAAGACCTTATCTTTCCGGAATGGATACGGAAGAAAACAGAAAAAAAAATGATCCGGGAATAGTGGCAGATGAAAGATATATGCCGGGAAAAAATATGGATGACAATGAACTGGCTACCGCGATTGAAAAGGCTGTAAACCATTTGAAACAGGAACTCAAAGAGGTGTTTTTGCTGCGGATGGAAGATCTCTCATTCAAAGAGATCGCCCGTATTCAGAATTGTTCCATAAATACAGTTCTGGCAAGAATGCAGTATGCCTTGAGAAATCTCCGGGAGTCTTTGAAAGACTGGGATAAAGAAAATAATTAAGATATACTGAAGGGAGGTACAGATCATGGAAAAAAGAGAAAAAAATGAAAGAGACAAGAGTATGCATGACAATGATTTTTTCCGGGAGGAAGTGTTGTTCCGTTCCCTTTACCGGGAAAAAATGGAAAAACAGAAAACTCTTCTGAATATTCCGGAAGAATTGGATAAAGTGATCCTTTCCAAAGCTGCGTTCTCTGCTGCTCAAAGAGCAGAAAAAAGAAAAAAAATGCGGGTGATCTTCAGTGCTGCTGCAAGTGTTGCTGTGATGACTTTTGCTTTTATTCTGTTCTATGACGGGGAAAAAACCGGCTCTGCCGGAATAAAACAGACTGCCGGAATCAATCTTCCGGAAAAGCAGATGGAAAACCGGCAGGGAGGAAAAAAACACAGTTGTAAAAATTCTGCAAACTGGGAATATTCTGAATATACAGAAAGCAATGATGCCGTAAATTATGAGCTTATCTCATTAAGCAGTCAGCTGGATATGGCAGTATGGGAAGCGGAAATAACTTCGTACCGTTCTTGAATAGATCCAAATCAAACAACAGGAGGAACTGATGAAAAAAATAATTTTTTACCTTAATGCCGTTCTTATCCTTGCTTCTGCCTGTTATTCCTTATATGGCAATGACAGGATCGCAGAGCCGAAAAAAGACAATGTTGTTTCAGCAACAGAAAAAAAGGACAGGGAAAACGGATCGCGCAAACGCCCCTTTATGCGTTCCGGAGAACATAGAAAAAGACCCCAGGGAAGATTTATGCGCGGACCGGGAAGAAATGGCTTTTTCGGGAGGTTCAGCAAAGAGGAACGGGAGGAATTGCAGCGTCTTTCCCTTGCCGGTGACCGGGAGGGATTCGGCAGAAAATTAAGGGAATTAAGAAAAAAATATGCAACAGAAGAAGATAAAAAAGTCTATCTTCTGGAGGAAAAATATCATGCAGTAAAAACTGCAGAAGAAAAAGACTTGATCCGCAAAGAATTGCGTGAAGCGGTTTTTCAGCAGGTGAAAAGACGCAATGATCTTATGTTGAAACAGATCGCCGCAGTAGAGGAAAAATTACAGAAATTAAAGGAATTTCATGCCCGGAATGTGAAAAATGCAGATACCACAGCAGAAAAGATCACCACATTTCTCTGTACGCCTCCTGCAGAGAGAAAAAACTTCCGTCGTACACAGGGAAAAAAATGACCGGAAAGATTTTCCGATGCAAAGGGAGACAGATATAATTTTGTTTGGACGGTAGAGTCCAGCCCGGGGAGGGCAAGACCCCCCCACGAATCCAGTCCCCGTGGGACGCAGAAAAATACCTGCCGGAATTGGGGAGAATATATGTGGATTTTGATTGTTGAGTATTTTAAAATCCGATTTTCTCCCGTTCAAATATGGAGAAAATATCTGTTTTTTGAAATTGTATGGGGTATTTATGATTTTTATTTGTAAAAAGTCTGATTTATGCTATTGTATGAAAGCATGATGCAAACAATTCCGTCCCGGAATACAAAACAGACAATTTTATTTGAAAATAAGGAACAGAAATGGCAAATCCTCTTGATGAACTTACCGGTCCTGTATCAGAAAAAGGCAATGATGTAAATGTGATCCATAAACAGCTTCCTGTCACCATCGGTATGGATTCCATGATTTTTGAACTTTTTATCTTTACGGTGGGATTTGTTCCCGGTCTTGTAATGACATTATGTAAGGTGAATGTGGAAAGTATTATTCTTGCAGCAGTCTGGCTTGCAGGGATCATTCCCGGTGCCGTCTACTGGATCATGAAGATCAATGCGAAAAACTTTTTTCAGCAGCTTCAACAGCGGATACAGGCCCGGGCTTCAGAGATAGACAACTATCTGGAACAGCGGGTCGTTATTCTGGAAAATGTGGCGGGACTGGTTCAGAAAGCAATGGAACTTGACCGGGAGGTGATGACAGGGATCGCCGCATTACGCAGCGGTGTAAATCCGGATGCGGAGGAGGCACGCAATGAAATGGCAGGAAAGATCGATGCTGTATTCACCAATCTTGTCCCCCGTCTGGAAGCCTATCCTGAACTGAAAGCTCATGAGGCGATCGCAAGTGCCTTGCAGCAGAACAGTTATTTACAGAAAGAGATCACTGCCGCCCGTACCCTCTACAACGATACGGTCAACACCTGGAACCGGGAGATCTACTCCTGGCCTGTGAAACAGATCGTAGCCGCAAGAAACGGCTATACCACAAGGATCCCTTTTGCCGCCTCCCGTGAGGTGAAAGAGAGAGCAAGGGCAAAGGTATTCTGATGGCGGTGCGGCATGTGATCCATGAACCGCTGCGTGAGTATGCCGGAAAATACAAAGAGGTTTTCAGAAAAAATGCGGCTGAAGCATTTGAAGATCTTGTGCGGCGGTCCGGTGTGGATATTGCGGCAAACAAACAGACCTGCCGCCGTATAAAAACTCTGACACGGCGGCAGGATCATATTTCCGCAAGTCTGGGAAGAGTCCGTTTCCTGAATTGCATCTGCATTCTTTTTATGGTAACAGGCTCTCTTTTTTTTCTTTTTTTTATCCTGCACTTTTTTTATCCGGAACTTCCCGGTGATAAATACTGGGGCGGCTCCGGATTGCTCGTTGCTGTCCTTGCCCTGATCCTGAAATTGCGTGTTCTGAATAAAAAGCTTGCCGCATTGCAGTCCATTGCGGAAAAGATCCGCCGGGAACTGAAAACAGAAATGGCGGAAGCCTACGGACAGATGGCGTCCCTGAATCAACTTTATCAATGGGATACCGTAAGCGATCTTGTTATGGAAAGCTGTCCGATCTTTTCTATTGATAAATTCTTTTCCTGTGCAAGAATGGCGGAACTGGAACAGAAATTCAAACTGGATAAAGACCTGGGAAACGCTTCCTCTGTCCGGTTCTGTTACAGCGGAAGCATCAATGACAATCCTTTTGTTCTTGCTGATACATGGAACTTTGGTATGGGAACAAAAATTTACAGTGGTTCCCTTGTTATCACCTGGCTGGAACGGGTGACTTATACCGACAGTAACGGCAGAACGAGAAGCCGTATGGAAACGCGGGTACAGACTCTTACGGCAACAGTGGAAAAGCCCTGTCCCGAATATTTCGGAAAGAAACTGCTTATTTTCGGCTGCGGGGCAGCACCGGATCTTAATTTCTCCCGTACACCCTCCGGACTTGCCGGCACAGGAAAAGGTTTTTTCCACCGTATGAAACTGAAATGGGCAATAAGGGATCTTGTGAAAAGATCCAATGATATGTCCACTTCTTTCACCATTATGTCCAATCATGAGTTTGATGCAGTTTTTGCGGCTCTTGACAGGGATAATGAAAAAGATTTCCGTCTGCTTTTTACCCCCCTTGCCCAGCAGGAAATGCTGAAACTTTTGCGGGATACAAAGCATGGTTTCGGGGAAAATTTTGTTTTCAAAAAGAAGAAAATGATCAATTTTCTTTACCCCGGTTTTATGCAGGATTTTGATATTTCCGCCAAGCCGTCCCTTTTTCAGCATTATGATCTGGATGAGGCAAGAAAAAATTTCAATCATTACTGCAATGATTTTTTCCGCCGTTTATATTTTGCCTTTGCTCCGCTTCTTGCCATTCCCCTTTATCAGCAGCATGAGGCTCCCGGGGATATTTTTCAGGAAGAGGTGCTGTACTACGCATCCTCCTGGGAACATGAAGCTACCGCAAACTATTATGACAGAAGTACATTCAAACATCCTTCCTGTATAACCGACTGTATCCTCAAAACCGTGCCGGAATACAATGAGGACGGAACGACTACCCTTTCTGTTACTGCACACGGGTTCGGCGGGATAACAAGAGTGGATTATGTCCCGGTATTCGGCGGGGACGGCAGATTCCATGATGTGCCGGTGGAATGGGTACAGTATTATCCCCTCTCTCATACTTCTCCGCTTATTTTGCGGGAGGTGAGCGAGAATGGGGAAAAGCGTCCGGTAAGTGAACTTTTCCCCGGTCATAAAACAGAAAAAGAAAATGTGCGTTTCCGCAGAAATATAGCCTTCTATATTCCCCGCAGATAAAAAATTATTTTTTCCTGTTCCGTACTTTTTTCAGTACACTTTTTACTTCTTCAATTCTGAAAAGCAGGGCAAAAACAAGAAACACCATACCGAAAAGAATACTTTTGATACCGAGAACAAAAAAGAGGGGAAGCTCTTTTACAAACGGTGCAGTATAATATACGGCAAGAAGTGCCGGTACGCTCAAAAGCAGAAATTTTCCTGTTGTTTTTGCCGTTTCCTTCAGCAGACCGGATTGAATGTTCCGGGAAAAAAGAAAAAGAAGGATCAGATTGTTTATATACGAACAGATCACCGTGGCAAGGGCGATCCCCCCCTGTTTCAGGGGATGCATGAGAATAAAATTGAGAAGGATATTCAGGACGATACAGCATATTGCCGCAAGCATCGGCGTTTTTGTTTCCTTCCGGGAATAAAAGGCGGCAAGAGATAATTTCATTGCTGCAAATGCCGGGATCCCCCAGGCATAATATTTCAGTGCCAGGGCTGCATGGACAGCTTCCGTTTCCCCGAATTTTCCCCGCATGAAACAGAACCGGATCAGGTCATCCGCCGTAATAAAAACAAATGCAGCAAGGGGAATGGTGAGAAAAAGCAATAGATCCATCGCTTTTTTCAGCATATCTTTCATAGCGCAATATTCCCCTTTCGCAGCAAGTACGGACATTTCCGTAAGGGAAACCGTCCCGAAGGAAACGGCGATCACTCCTATGGGAAGGTAGGTAAGACGCTCACTGTAATTCAGCGCAGGCAGGGCATAATCCCCCACCATCATCGCCATGGATCTGTCACAGATCACTCCCAGCTGATAGGTCAATGCTCCCGCAAGACCGGGAAGGATCAGCAGAACGATCTCTCTGACAGTTCCTTTGTCTTTTATTACCGCTTTGGGAAAGACGGGCATCATGCCGGCTTTTTTCATCATCAGAAAAAGCAGTACAAGTTCCGCGATCCCGGAAAGAAGCACAGCAATACTTAATGAGGAAAGGATCTTTGTATGATCCTGCAATATGGCAAACTCTCCCCATGCGGCGGTTTTCCCGGTGAATTGAGGAACGATAAACAGCAGAGTAATGACCAGAAATACATTCAGAAGCAGACTTGCCAGTGCGGGGAGAACATAGGAGCGCAGGGAATTCATCAATGCCGTACAGATCCCCACCAGACAGATGAATATACTGTACGGCATTACCAGCGGTACGATCTGCAAGCCCAGACGCCAGTGCTGATCCCATACCTTGACTTCCAGCAAAACCATACTTGCAAGGGAAACAAGAATGGTGATGAGGGATAAACTTATTCCGGAATAAAAGAATATGGTGGAAAATTTCTTTCTTGCCGCCTCTTTTCCCTCATTTTCCGCCGCATGGGTGACCACCGGGACAAGAACTTGTGCCAGTAAGCCTTCTCCAAATACCCTGCGGCAGAGATTGGGCAGCGTAAAGGCAAACTCCCAGGCGGCGGCAACGGAACCTCCGCCAAGAAAATGGGCAGTAAGGATCTCACGGAAAAATCCAAGTACACGGCTGGCAAAAGTCACTCCTGCCAGCCCTGTCACCTTCTTAATGATACTGCCGAGATTTGCCATGGGAGCTGCCACTGTGTCCGGAATAGATCATACAGAGAAACGGACAAATACGCTGTCCCCGTCCTGCATCACATACTCTTTTCCTTCAATACGCAGTTTTCCGGCGTTTTTGGCAGCATTCCAGGAGCCGTGTTCCACAAGATCGTCGTAGGAGATGACCTCCATACGGATAAAGCCTCTCTGCATATCTGTATGGATCTTTCCGGCTCCTTCAGGGGCGGTCATGCCCCGGACGATGGTCCATGCACGGGATTCGGTGGGGCCGGCTGTAAAGAAGGTGATGTAATCAAGAAGTCTGTATCCAGTACGGATCACTCTTTCCAGACCGCTTTCCTCCACGCCAAGATCTTCCAGGAATGTTTTGGCATCTTCCGGAGAAAGATCACCCAGTTCTTCTTCAAATTTTGCACAAACCGGTACAACTTCAAAGCCGTGTTTTTCCGCACATTCCAGAAGTTTTTTACTTCTTTCATCCTTGCCGAAACTCTTGAAAGATTCTTCGTCGCAGTTGGCGCAAACGAATGCAGGCATAAGAGTGAGAAGCTGAAGATTGGCAAGAGCTTTCTTTACTTTGGGATCACTTGTATCCGGATGGGGGATATTGCCTTCTTCCAGTGTCTTTACCATTTCCGAGGCAAGTTCAAACTCAAATTTCAGATCGCCGTCAGCTGTTCTCAACTGTTTACCGGCTTTTTCCAGACGGTTGTTCAGGTGGTCGATATCCGCAAGCATAAGTTCGGTAAGGATCAATTCCAGATCCTCTGCCGGATCGACTTTACCGGAGACATGCACAATATCGGAATTTTCAAAACATCTTACAACATGGGCAACGGCATCCACATTACGGATATGACCTAAAAACTGGTTGCCCAGTCCTTCCCCCTGACTTGCGCCTTTTACAAGACCGGCAATGTCAATAAATTTGAGTGTGGCAGGAACGACTTTTGCAGATTTTTCCATTTCTGCAAGGGTATCCAGCCGTTTATCCGGTACTTCCACGATCCCTGTATTGGGGTCAATGGTGCAGAAGGGAAAGTTGGCAGCTGCCGCTCCTCCGCGGCAGAGTGCATTGAAAAGAGTGGATTTCCCCACATTGGGGAGACCGACAAAACCACAGGCAAAACCCATTTTATGATAACTCCTTACTTTATCTTTTTGTCCGTTGCTTTTACTTGCTCTTTTGCAGGTTTTGCTGCTGCATTGCCAGCTTTCACCGGAGCTTTTGCCGCATCATTTTTCCTGATGTCAGCTTTTGTCTCTTTCTTGACCGTGACCGGAGCTTTTTTTGCCGGGCAGGGAGCCTTGTTCTCTTTGACCGGAGCTTTTTTCACCGGACAGGGCTTTTTTTGCACACACTCTTTTTCACAGGTGTTCAGGCAGAATAAATTTCCGAACATTCCCGGAAAGGCTCTGTAAACAAGAAATCCTGCAAGTGCAAAAATGAGTATGACAACAAGGATCAATACAAAACGCCAGAAGAAACTTTTTTTCGCTTTTGCCGGAACAAGTTTGTCGAAAGTGCCGTTTACAACATCTGCCGTATTGAGGAAGTTCTTCAGGGGAACATGGGGGCTTCTGGTGAAGATCGCGCCCATCTTTCTTGTCAGACGCATTCTTTTATTAATGGCAACTCCGCCCGCTTCAAGGAAGGAGGAGATGCTTCTGCGGTAGAGTTTGATAAGGGACATGATCACCAGAGGACCGCTGAAAATAAGGATCACACAAAGGAAGACCAGAAGGACATTCCATACGGAAACATTTTTCATCGCCTGTGCCATGAAGGCAAAGGAACTTCCGATCGCCGCAATACCCAGGCCGCCTCCCATAAGCATCATGGAACCGCTTACCGCCGGAGTCTGGACAGGGGGTTTTGCGGCAGCTTTGGGGTCGCCGGGTTTGAATTTCTGTGCCTCGGTAAAGGACTGGGTCACGCCGGATTCCACCTCTTTGGAACGGGCGGAGAAGAATTTGTCGATCTGTTTGCCAACCATTTCACCGAATTTGAAGAACGGCATTTTCAATGCTTCGGAGAAGGAGACGGGCTGCTGGATGTAATCTACGACCTTTGCATCACAGACTACTCCGGTATCTGTAATGAAAATACCGCATTTCCCGGTGAAAAGATTGTTCATATCCCCGGATGTGACTGCTACTGCATAGTTCTGCTTCTTCAGTGCAGTTCCTTCACCGACTGTGACTTCGATATACATGGTGCAGATATAGCATTTTCCGGCAAGTTTCTTGTGGTCGGCAACATTGGTCAGCGGGGTGACAAGCGTAAAATGCCGTCCGTCCATGATCAGTTCCCCGTGCTGGAGCATCGCCTGATGATCCAGGGCAAAGAGTGCTTTGAGACTGACAAAGTTGTTGAGGAACTCCATCAGGTTCTGCTGCAGAAGGATGAGTTTGCGTACCTGGGAGAAACAGAGTACATTTTCTCCGGAGGATTTGTCCAGAGCGATCAGTTCTTCCAGTTTGGCGATCATGCCGTTATCCAGATCCTGCTGCAGTTTGGCAAGGGCGGCATCGTCCAGTGCGTCAAAATTGTCGCAGGGTTTGCCGGTGATCCATTTGCCGTAGGGTGCAAGTGTGGAAGTGATCGTCTGCCAGTCCTCCAGACGGATAAGAGTTTTCTCCGGAACGAATGCAGAGAAAAAGCCTTCCAATGCCCCTTTCCATGCCGGATTGAGATTGCCTTTGAGGTCAAGCTCTTCCGCTGCAGTTGCTTTTGCAATGGGGGCATTTTTCATAAAGGTTTCCATGGAGGAGATGTTCATGGGATCCAGAGAGGTGGTCACCGTTGTGGAATTGCCGTCGGCAAGAGCCATGATCTGGCACATTTTGAAATATTCATCCACTTTTTCCCTGATGGCTGTGAATTTGCCGTACAGGGCAGGAGTATTTTCCCCTCTTGCAAAAATGGAGGGATCCCCGGCGGGGGCTTTCTTCCAGGCAAGGAATTTTCCTGCATTGGCGGCAAATGCTGTTACGATGGCAAGGTCTATGCCGTCTGCTCCGGAAATATCTTTGGCTTTCCCGCCGAGAGTCATCACCTGATTGGCAAAAATGGAAAGTTCTTCCACACAGATCTGTTCCGGAGGTACTACTCCATCCCCGTTGCTCAAGCCGTAAGAAAGAAGTTTTTTGTGATCCCGGATGTCTGCAAGAGTGATCCTGTCTGCATCCGCCATTCCGGCATTCTGCATGGCAAATTTTGCAGAGTTGAAAATAGCGGTGCCTTCCGGGGTCTCCTGATTGAGATCTGCAAAGACAAGTTCAGTGGAACCCTTTTCAAATCCCTCAAGATTTTTCATGCGGGGCAATACCCAGCGGATGATATTTTTGATCTCATCCACACGGATCTTGCCGTTTCTGTCCGTATCCAGAAATTCCAGAAATTCGCTGTTGCAGCTGTATTTTGATACATCAATGCTTGTAACAGCCCAGTGGGCAGGGTCAAGTTCCAGGATCTTCGGAAGATCCTCACCTTTAACGATCCTTGCCTGCAAAGCTCCGCCGATACGTTCAAATTGGGGGATTCTCGTATCTTCTTCCAGTTTATTCAGAATTGCCATAAAGCACCTTCCGTTGTTTGTTGATGATTGACTGTTGATTGTTGATGGATATTCTCACCGGCAAATCATTGTTTTCCGCCGGATAATGTGTTGTTTTCCTGTTCTTTTTTCTGTTCAACTGCCGGGAGTTTGCCGAAATGCTGCAAAAGAGTCAGCAGAAGAAGGATGGCAAGACCCTGGATAAGCAGGATGATACAGGATTTTTTATCCCCCCACAATAAAGGCATCGCCCCGAGACCGGAGATGATCCCCAGAATGTGAACAAGAAGCACTGCCCGTTTTCTGGACATTCCCATGTGGTGAAAACGGTGGGAGATATGATTGTGATCCCCTACATACACCGGTTTGCCGTTGATGATACGGATGACCATGACCGCAAGAGTATCAAAGATGGGGACCGCAAGGATGAATACAGGGATAAGGATATTCATGTGGGAGGCAGACACTTCCGGGGTGTAATAGGTGGTCTTTGCACTGATGACTGCAAGCATGTAGCCGAGAAAATGACTGCCGCTGTCTCCCATGAAAATAGATGCCGGAGAGTGATTGAAAAACCAGAAGCCCAGTACACTTCCCGCAAGACTTGCCCCCAGACTTGCTACAAAATACTGACCGTTCCAGATCGCCGCCGCCGTAAAAAAGAGAAAAGCTGTTGTTGCTGTTCCTGCGGCAAGTCCGTCCATATTGTCAAAAAAGTTGATGGAATTGAAGATGAACAGAAACCATAACACGGTAATGGCAAAGGAGAAGCCGGGAATGTCCACAAAAAGAGAGATCCTTGTATGACTGAAAAGAACCGTGATGAGAGCGATGATCAGCTGTCCCAGAAACTTTGTTCCTGCTTTCAAAGGATATTTGTCATCAATAAGCCCCAGAAGAAGGGCGGCAAACGCACAAATGCAGATGATGAAAAAATCTCCGGCAACAAAATTGATGCCCATAAGTTCAGAAGAAAGATGCCCGCTTCCGGACCTCTGCAAAAGAGTCTTCACCGCCAGAAGACCTGCTCCGACTGTAAAGATCCATGCTCCGAACATGGCTGCCCCGCCCAGCAGTGGAGTGGCATTGGCATGCAGTTTGTGATTTTCACACTTGGGAACATCCAGAAAAGCCGTTTTTCTGGCAATGATCCTGCAAAGCGGGGTGAGCAGCAGGGAAAAGCCCAGAGCAACGATGAATACTGCCGCATAGATCTGTGTCCAGTCCAGCACAGGAACCTCCTTGTTTTTTATTTTTGCCTGTAAAATGAACTCAAAAATCCCGGAATGCCGGAGCTGCTCAATGAAAAATACTGTTCAAA